>CACZOS010000326.1 GCA_902782815.1 uncultured Lachnospiraceae bacterium
ATAAAGTCATTGATCGCCGTGGCCATGTAGCCTCCAACGATCACGTAGATCCCTGTGAGGACAGCCATGATGATGATCACTGCGTAGTAAGGAATATTGAAAGCCATTCCGAACAGACTGGAAAGACCGTTGTACAATGAAGCGGTATAAGGGATCAGGAAAATAAAGACGATCACGGAAGCGGCAACTTTGAGGGATTTGGATTCAAATCGTTTTCCGAAAAAGTCAGGCATGGTCTTTGCATCCAGATGCTGGGTCATGATCCTTGTCCTTCTGCCCAGGATATTCCATGCCAGCAGGGATCCGATGAAAGCGTTGCCTAAACCTGCCCAGGTGCTGGCCATGCCAAAATTCCAACCGAACTGCCCTGCGTAACCTACAAAGATAACCGCGGAAAAATAAGATGTTCCGAAGGCGAAGGCGGTGAGCCAGGGACCCACGGATCTGCCGCCCAGAACAAATCCGTTGACATCGGTTGCATGTTTCCTTGTGCTGTAACCAACGTAGATCATTACTCCGAAGAAAATGACCAACATGATTGCACTTAACATTTCTTTTGACATTGTTACGTCCTCCTGTACTTTTCTCATTAAAAACTTTAAAAAATAAATGCTTTAAAGTGTTGAAGTTAATATACTTTATCCTGAAAGATTTGTCAATACTTTTTCTGATATTTTTTTAACTTTTTTTCTAAAGCCGGAAATATTTTCCTGTCTGTCAGGCCAAAGAAAAGGCAGAAATCTGCAGAAAGCAGAAATCTGCCATGGAAAGTTTCTGATCATATACAGACAGGTCAACCCCTGTTCTGCTGAGCCACCAGCTGATCTGCCCCGTATTTCTTTCTCAGGGCAGGTTTTTCGATCTTTCCGGTGGCATTTCTGGGCACATCCGCAAAAATGATCTTTTTCGGCCGTTTGTAACGGGGAAGTTCATGACAGTATTTTTCAATCTCCTCCTCCGTGCACTCCATACCCGGAATAATCTGGATAATGGCACCGGTGATCTCTCCGAGACGTTTGTCCGGAAGCCCGATAACCGCAACATCCGAGATCTTGGGATAGGCGGTCAGGAAATTCTCGATCTGAACCGGGTAAATGTTCTCACCGCCGGAGATGATCACATCCTTTTTGCGGTCCACCAGAAAATAGAAACCATCCTCATCCTGCATGGCCATATCACCGGTAAAGAGCCACCCGTCTTTGAGGGTCTCACTGGTTGCTGCAGGGTCATTATAGTAGCAGGTCATGACACCGGGACCTTTGACACAGAGTTCACCCACCTCACCCTGTACGACAGGATTTCCTTCCTCATCCACGATCTTGCACTCCCAGCGGTAGCCGGGGATACCGATGGCACCTACCTTATGAATATTCTCAACGCCCAGGTGTACACATCCGGGTCCCGTGGATTCGGATAAACCGTAGTTGGTGTCATAATCGTGATGGGGGAAATACTCCTTCCAGTGGCGGATCAGTGACGGGGGTACTGGCTGGGCACCGATATGCATAAGCCTCCACTGGTCCAGTTTGTAATCCTCGAGCTTCAGCTCACCGGAATCCAGTTTCTCCAGAATCTCCTGGGCCCAGGGAACCAACAGCCAGACGATGGTGCAGTGTTCCTCGGAAACCGCATTCAGAATGATCCGGGGGGAGGTTCCGATCAGGATCACTGCCTTGGCTCCTGCGCAGAGACAGCCCATCCAGTGGAATTTGGCGCCGGTATGGTATAAGGGAGGAATACAGAGGAAATTATCCCCTCTCCCGATGCTGTGATGTTTCTGCTCCATCTGGGCAGCCTGAAGAAGGCTCTCATGATTGTGAAGGATTGCCTTGGGGAATCCTGTGGTTCCTGAGGAAAAATAGATTGCCGCGTCATCTTCGTCATCCAGACGGATGAGGGGAGCCTGACTGGAAGCATCCGCCACCAGTGCATGATAGCTCTCCGCGAAGGTCGGGCAGCCGTCACCCACATAGATAAGAAGCCTTGGCTCAATCTCTTCCTCGATGGATTCCAGACGGCCGATGAACTGGTTCCCGAAAAGGAGAACCTGAACTTCCGCCAGTTCCAGACAATATTTGATCTCGTCAGCGGAAAAACGGAAATTAAAGGGAACCGCAATGGCTCCGGTCTTTAAGATGCCAAAATAGATGGGGAGCCATTCCAGACAGTTGAACATGAGGATAGCCACTCTGTCCCCCTTCTTCACCCCTTTGGAAATGAGCATATTGGCCACCCGGTTGGCCTTCTCGTCAAATACGCTCCAGGTAATCTCCCTGCGATAGGGCTGGTCGTCCACATGCTGGACCAGGTCATATTCCTTCCAGGTCACTCTCTTTACATGCTCCGTGACTGTTGGGTTGAGTTCAACCAGAGCCACCTCATCTCCATAAAGCTTATGATTTCTCTCCAATAAATCTGTTACCGGCATGATTGTTATTCTCCTTTATCTCTTGTTCTGCTTTCAGACTTTATATCTTTTATCGTTTAAAGCATAATGGTAAGATAACACAATGTTACAAGATTGTCAACCGCCATCCCGGGCATCAGGTCTCATTCTTTTTCATTTTCTGCAAAGAAGGATACTTCCTAAACTCTTTTTCTGTGTTATAATGTTTTCTATGTGAATAAAAGATAAAGGAGAGGAACAATCATGTTAAATAAAAGAATGGTAGGACTCGGCACCCAGCGTTCCGTGATCCGTGAACTTTTTGAATTCGGTAAAAAAAGAGCCCGGGAAGTGGGGGCGGAAAATGTATTCGATTTTTCCATCGGAAATCCCAGTGTGGCTGCTCCTCCTGAGGTGAACGAGACAGCCGCCCGTCTGATCCGGGAGATGGACCCCGTTATCCTCCACGGTTATACCAGCGCCCAGGGAGACGCTGAAGCCCGGAGAAAGATAGCCCTGTCCATCAAAAATCGTTTTGACTTTGACGTGAATGAAGACAATCTCTACCTCACCGTTGGCGCCGCAGCAGGTTTGTGCTGCTGCCTTAACGGGCTTTGCAATCCCGGGGACGAGGTCATCGTTTTTGCCCCCTATTTCCCGGAATATAAGGTCTTTATCGAAGGGGCCGGCGGGACCATGAGGCTGATCCCGGCGGATGTGGAGGCTTTTCAGATCGATTTCTCCGCCCTGGAGGAAGCCATCAATGAAAAGACCAAGGCGGTGATCGTCAATTCTCCCAACAATCCCAGCGGCTGTGTCTACTCTGAAGAAACCATAAAGAAACTGGCGGACCTGCTGCAGGCAAAATCGGCAGAATACGGAGAACCCATCTATATCATCGCCGACGAACCCTACCGGGAGATCGCCTTTGACGGTACTTTTGTCCCCTATATCCCCAGGTATTATAACAATACCCTGGTCTGCTACTCCTGGTCAAAATCCCTTTCCCTGCCGGGAGAACGTCTCGGATATATCATGATCTCCGACCGGGTCAGCGACCATGAACTGGTATATGCCGCCTGCGCAGGGGCCGGACGGTCTCTGGGTTACGTAAATGCCCCCGGTCTTTTCCAGAGGGTCTGCGCGGAATGTGCCGGTCTTACCGCGGACATTTCCATCTACGAAACAAACCGTAATCTCCTGACCAAAGGGCTTAGAGACCTGGGTTATCATGTGGTAGAACCGGGCGGAACCTTCTATATGTTCCCCAGAACCCTTATCCCGGATGATCTCGCCTTCTGTGAGAAAGCCAAGGATTTCAATCTCCTTATCGTCCCGGGAACCGGCTTCGGCTGTCCCGGCCACACCCGCATCTCCTACTGCGTCCCCACGGAAATAGCCGAGAGATCTCTGGCTGCCTTTGCCAAACTGGCGGAATTCTACAAGGCTCAGTAAGAAAAGAAGGAACACCATGATCATTGATTTCCATGTACATACATTTCCGAAGAAGATTGCCGATGCCGCCATCGATTCCATCGGCCGGGAAAAGGCCGGAATCAGACCCTTTACCGACGGCACACCGGAAGACCTGATCTTAAGCATGAAGAAGGCAGGAATCGATTATTCGGTAAATCTTCCGGTCCCCACCAACATGAAGCAGATGGTAAAGCTTAACCGTCTCGCCATAGAGACCAGGGAAGCCAACCAGGCCCGGGGCATCATCAATTTCGGCGGGATCCACCCCCAATATGAGGATTTCCGGACCATCATGAAAGACCTGGCTGCCGGAGGCATAAGGGGGATCAAGATCCATCCGGCATTTATGGATACCAGCATCGAGGATATCCGCTGCCTGCAGGTCATCGACTATGCATCCGAACTGGATCTGGCTGTTCTGGTCCACACCGGGATCGAGCTGGCAAATCACGAATATAATTACTGCTCGGTAAAAGGGATACTCCATGTCATCGATCAGGTTCATCCCCGTACCCTGATCCTGGCCCATATGGGTAATCTGGGTTTCTGGGAGGACGTGGAAAGAGACCTTTGCGGGGCTCCGGTATGGTTCGACACTTCCTTCTCCCTGGGCAGGATAAGCAGACATCCCCTGGCGGTCAAGGCTCCGTTTATGGAAGACCGACTCTCCCGGGAGGACTTTACCCGGATCGCGAAAAAACACGGCATGGACCGTCTTCTCTTCGGTACCGACTCCCCCTGGGGAGATCAGAAAACAGATGTGGACTCCATCCGGTCACTGGATTTCACGGAAGACGAAAAAGAAAAGATCTTTTCCGGAAATGCCCTGAGGATCCTTAAAATAAGCTGAAAAACCACAGCAAGTGTTAAAAAAGCCGACTCATTATGCGCCGGCTTTGCTCTTTGAACAAATCTCGTTTATTCCTCTCCTCTTCCCAGGGCAAAGGCCTTGAGATTCATTTCCCGGAACTTCTCCGGAATACAATCCTTAATAGCCTGGATCCATTTTTCTTCAGGGATGTCGAAATATCTGGACAGGCGCCCCATAAGAACGATGTTTACCGCCTTGGATGATCCCGCCTCATTGGCCAGGGTCACACAATCCATGGCATCCACCGTGATGCCCAGAGCCTCCATCTTCTCGATGAGGTTTTCCGGGTAATCGGCCGCACCGATGATCACCGGCATGGGATCGATCTCCTGGGTATTGACCACAATCCTTCCGTCGGGTTTCAGATATTCAACGTATCTGGCTGCCTCAAGTTTCTCGAATGAAACGATAACATCCGCTTCCCCCCTGTCGATAATGGGGGAATAAACCTTCTCCCCGAAACGGACATAGGTCACCACACTGCCGCCCCGCTGGCTCATCCCGTGGACCTCGGAAACTTTAACATCGTATCCCTCCCGGAGCAGCAGATAGCCGAGCAGTTTGCTGGCAAGAAGAGATCCCTGTCCGCCAACTCCAACAATCATTATATTTTTTGTCATAACCGGTTCCTCCTCTCCTAAGCCTGTAATGCATCAAATTTGCACATCTGCTGACAGACACCGCATCCGACACAAAGGGTATTGTCGATCACTGCCTTCTTGTTCTTCACGCTGATGGCCGGACAGCCGATCCGCATACAGGCTTTACAGCCCACACATTTATCTGTCGCCACGGTAAGAGGCGGATTATGCTTGACATATTTGAGCAGGGCGCAGGGTCTGCGGCTGATGATCACCGATGGTTCCCCGCTGGCCAGTTCTTCCTTCAGAACACGGTCACATTCAGCCAGATCATAGGGATCCACAACACTTATGCGATTGAATCCCATAGCCCTGCAAAGACTTTCCAGGTCGATCTTCCCTGCCGGATCTCCCTTGATATTGTAGCCTGTGGTGGGGTTCTGCTGATGCCCCGTCATCCCGGTAATGGAGTTATCCAGGATGATGACAGTGGAATTACTCTGATTGTAAGCGATATTGGCCAGACCGGTCATACCGGAGTGCATGAAGGTGGAATCACCGATCACCGCCACGGTCTTCTTCTCACTCTCCTGACCCAGGGCCTTGTTGAAGCCATGGACAGCACTTACGGAAGCACCCATGCAAAGAGTCATTTCGATGGCGGAAAGAGGTGGAACAGCCCCCAGGGTATAACAGCCGATATCACCCAGGACCGTACATTTGTTTTTGGCCAGAGTGAAGAACATACCCCGGTGCGGACATCCCGCGCACATAACGGGAGGTCTTCCCGGCAGAGCTTCACCGAGAGACTTGTAGGCCGGAACCGGTTCTCCCAGTTTCTCCGCGATCAGATTCTGGGAGAATTCGCCCAGAAGAGGGAGCACATCCTTGCCGGTCACCTGGATGCCCAGCTGACGGCAATGGTTCTCGATGATGGGATCCAGCTCCTCGATCACCACAACCTTGTCCACCTTGGCCGCAAAATCCTTGATCAGACGGACGGGAAGGGGGTTGGTCATGCCTAATTTGAGGATACAGGCACTGTCTCCGTAGACCTCTCTGGCATACTGATAGGAGGTGGAATGGGTGATGATACCTATCCTGGTATCTCCCATCTCCACACGGTTGAGCGGAGATGTCTCGGCATAGGCTGTCAGCGCTTTGGTACGTTCCTCCACGATCGGATGGCGGCGCTTCGCATTGCCCGGCATCATGACATATTTGGCGATGTTCTTCTCATATCTGCGGTCCGCAGGCAGGATCCGTTCTCCGGTATCCACCACGCTCTGTGAGTGGGCCACGCGGGTACACATTTTCATGATAACGGGAGTATCAAACTCCTCGGATAATTCGTAAGCAAGTTTCGCATATTCAAGGGCCTCCGCGGAATCCGAGGGTTCCAGCATAGGAACCTTGGACGCGATGGCATGGTGGCGTGAATCCTGCTCATTCTGTGAGGAATGCATTCCCGCGTCATCCGCCACGCAGATGACCATACCTGCGTTTACTCCGGTGTAGGAGGCAGTGTATAAGGGGTCAGCCGCGACATTGAGACCCACGTGCTTCATCCCGCAAAAACTTCTTTTTCCGGCAAGAGACGCACCGAAAGCCACCTCCATGGCCACCTTTTCATTGGGTGCCCACTCGCAGTAGATCTCATCATATTTGGCGGCTTCTTCCGTAACTTCCGTGCTGGGGGTTCCGGGATAGCTGGATACCAGACTGCATCCCGCCTCATATAAACCCCTGGCAAATGCTTTGTTACCTAACATTAACTGTTTCATGGTAATCGTCCTTTCTGTTTCATTTAAAAATGATACAGAGGAAAAGCAGTTTCCTCTGTAATCATGATCCGATAATAATATTGAAGGCCGGTGTCCGGAGACTATTCGATCTCCCCCGCCTCTTCCATCCGGTCGAGGATATCGGAAAGACATCCCGTACCCGTGTTCAGCATCCGGTTTACCCTGCTTATGGTGGCGGAGCTGGCATTGGTCTTCTCCATGATCTCTGTATACACCTTATCCTGCTTCAGCATCGCCGCAACCTTAAAACGCTGTTCCATGGACCGCAGTTCAGTCACCGCACAGATGTCTTCAAAAAAATCACAACATTCCTCCAGGGTCTTCAGATGGAGAACTGCCTTATACATGTCTAAACTACGCTCTTTGGGAACTCTTCTTGCCATAATTACCTCCATATCCTTAAATCCCGGTCTTCTCTTTACATCAATGCTTTAATTTCTTAAACTCTTATATATAATACCATTAAATCTCAAGAAGGTAAAGATGAAATGTTATGGAAGGTGGAAATGTCGGCTATGGACGAAATGTCCGGATTGGGATAAAATAAAAAAAGGATAGAGGCTCATTGCCTCCGATCCTTCAGAAGGAGGTGCATCCATGACAGGAAAACAGTATGACCGACTTGTGGAAAGATTCCGCAAAAAACCTGAGCTGGTCCCCTATATCCAAAGACTCAACAATATGCTTACCCTTACCGGTTTCCTTGTCTATCCCCTGATCCTCATACACCTGATCAGAAAAAAAGACAGAAGGATTATCCCCTTTCTGCTCATTCCGGCTGCGGCCTTCGGTCTGGTATCTCTTTTCCGCAGAAAGGCAGACCGGTCCCGTCCCTATGAAAATCCGGATATCCACACCTTGACAAGGAGAGATAAAAAAGGGCAGTCCTTCCCCAGCAGGCATGTTTTCTCCTATTTTCTGATCGGAGTCCTGCTCTTCTCCCTCAACCCGGTCCCTGGCATCCTCATGCTGGTCACCGGCATATTCCTGGCCTGGGCCAGGGTGATCCTGGGAGTCCACTATCCCTCTGATGTGCTGGCGGGAGCCATCCTGGGCACACTTGCTGGAGTGTTTACCCTTAAACGATAAGCCGGTTTCTCCCTGATAAAGATCCGGAACAATAATGAAAAAAAGAAAAGCCGTCTCAGAAATGAGGCGGCTTAAACTCTTTATGATCTTATTACAGATAATTATTCATCCTGGGCAGGAACATCCAGAGCCTTGATGCTGAGGCTGATCTTATGATCGTCCTTCTTGAAGTCAACAACCTTGGCAGTTACTTCCTGGGCAACCTTCAGAACGTCAGCAGGTTTCTCGATGTGTTCCCTGGCGATCTGGGAAACATGAAGAAGAGCGTCAACGCCGGGCTCCAGTTCGATGAAGGCACCGAAATCTGTCATACGGGCAACCTTACCGGTCACCACATTGCCTACTGCATATTTTTCTTCGGCGTTAAGCCACGGATTGGACTCCGGGAACTTTAAGGAAAGGGCAATCTTTTCACCCTGGATATCCTTGATCAGTACGTCGAGTGTCTGGCCTACGGTGAAAACCTTCTTGGGATTCTCAACACGTCCCCAGCTCATCTCGGAGATATGAAGAAGGCCGTCAGCTCCGCCAAGATCGATGAATGCACCGAAGTCGGTCACGTTCTTCACTGTACCTTCAACGGTCATACCCGGCTCGATCCTTGCGAATAATGCTTCCTGTTTTGCCTTCTTGTCAGCGATCAGAAGCTGCTTGCGGTCACCGATGATCCTTCTCTTGCGGGGATTGAACTCAGTGATCACAAACTGGATCTCCTGGCCGTCATATTTCTTTAAGTTCTTCTCATATGTATCAGAAACAAGGCTTGCGGGGATAAATACTCTGGTTTCCTCCACAACAACGCTCAGGCCGCCGTCTAATACTTTTGCTACAGTAGCGGTCAGAACTTCGTGATTGTTGAATGCTTCCTCTAATCTCTTGTTGCCTTTTTCTGCTTTAAGTCTCTTATAAGTTAAGAGTACCTGACCCTCTCCATCATTCACTTAAAGAACCTTTGCCTCCATCTCGTCACCTACGTTGGCAACTGTGGTAAGATCAAGATTCTGATTGTTGGAGTACTCCTGTCTGGAGATGATGCCGTCCGCTTTGTATCCGATGTTAAGGATGATCTCATCCTCTTTTACATCGATAATTGTGCCTGTAACAACCTCTCCATTTCTGATTGTCTTAAAGCTTTCGTCCAGCATCTGGTCAAAACTCATTTCCGCCATGTGATCATGAACCTCCTTGATTATATTGTTTGGGGTTGACGCCCCTGCAGTAATACCGAGTTTCTCGATATTACGAAAATCCTCCCTGTTCAAATCTTGAACGGTTTGTATATAAAAAGTATTACTA
>CACZOS010000327.1 GCA_902782815.1 uncultured Lachnospiraceae bacterium
ATCGTAGGAAGCTGCTTCCTGAAGATCGCGGAAGGCATAGCCTACGTTGGCCGAGGCGTTGTATTCTCCGTCGGCGCTATACTGATAAGCAGAAGCGCAGAGGGCAAGGATCTCCTTGGAATGACTGATCTTCCGGTACCGGTCTTCCAGTTCCTCAGCTTCATGAAGAGTCAGTCTTGCTCCTTCAATCTCTCCGACTTCAAATCGGAGAAATTCCATTTCCCTGAGCCGGTCCTCTTCTCCCATCTGATCCTTGTTCAGGGCTGCTTCGGCCTCCTTATAGGAAATGTAGATATCTGAAATCTCTTTTTTCAGAGGCATGATCCTGTCCTTATCATAACGGTCAAGAAGCAGCAGATGATTGGCCGGCCGCAGCAGAAGCTGGTTCTCATGCTGGCCGCTCAGATCCAGAAGAAGGGGAGCCAGCTCCCTTAATCTGGAGACAGTAATGGTACAGTCATTGATCTTATTGATCACCCTCTGGTTGGTTATCCTTCTGGAGAGAATGATCTCCCCGTCTTCATAAGGTATCTCATACTCTTCCATCTTCTCTCTGACTGCCTGGCTTTCCGAGTGAAAAACCAGTTCGATCAGGGCGCTGTCACTCCCCTGACGGATCATCTCTCTGGGCAGTTTGCCTCCCAGGGCAGACTGGATAGAGCCGATCAGGATCGATTTTCCGGCCCCGGTTTCTCCGGTCAGTATATTCAGATGATCATAAAAATCAAGATCAGCTTCCTCGATCAGTGCAAGATTCTTTACATGTAGATTGATCAGCATGAATTCCTCCGATAGAACGATTCCCTGATTAGATCCGGGATCAGTAAATGATTTCTTTGATCTGCCGGATCACATCTTCCACCATATCCTGGTCTTTGATCACACACATGATGGTATCGTCTCCGGCTATACACCCGATGACACCCTGGACGGCAATTGAATCAAGTGCTGCCCCACAAGCCATAGCCATACCGGATACGGTCTTGATCACCAGGATGTTCTGCGCGCTTTCCATAGTCAGGATCCCTTCGGAGAGAACCCGTTTGTATTTGTCGGAAACATGGCTGTTTTCCACAGAAAGCGGGGCATATTTCTGGCGTTTATTTGATCCGCTGATCTTCGTCAGTTTCATTTCCCGGATGTCCCGGGAAATGGTCCCCTGTGTAGTGGGAAAACCGGCATCTGCCAGCATGCGGGCAAGTTCTTCCTGCGTCTCGATGTCATGAGTTTTTATCAGTTCCATAATTACAGCCTGTCTTTTTTTCTTCATAACCAACCTCGATCAACGTAACTTTTCTTTCAGTATCTTGGCAAAGCTTATCTTTCTTGTCTTGATAAAGGGAGTGACTTCCGGGGATTTGTAGATCTTTATCTCATCACCGGCAAGAAGTCCGATCCCTTTACGTCCGTCATAGACGATCATGGATTCAAAGAAATCCTTTCCCGCCGTCTGGGGCAGTATCCGTATGGTCACCACATCTTCCTTGGCCAGAACAACACTTCTGGTGGTCAGGGAATGAGGGCATATGGGTGTCAGTACAAAATTTTTACATGTGGGGTTCAGGATGGGTCCGCCTGCGGAAAGATTATAGGCCGTTGATCCGGTGGGTGTGCAGAGGATCACTCCGTCGGCAAAATAACTTTCGATCTCCGTCTCATTGATGGTGACATTGAGCCCCAGCACATTGGTATAGCTGTTTTTAAATATAACGATATCGTTTAGAGCAGTATAGGAAACGGCCTCTTTTCCTTCCCGGTAGACATGGCAGGTGACCATGGTACGGTTTTCGATCTGGTAATCATCCTCAAGCAGATGCTGGAGATTCTCGTTTACCTCATTGACTGTTACTTCTGCAAGAAATCCCAAAGTACCCAGATTGATGCCCAGGAGAGGTATGGATTTTCCGATGACTTTGGTGGCGGCATTTAAAATGGTCCCGTCACCGCCAATCACAAGAATGCATTCAGTTCCTTTGGGAACAAAAAGCGGCTCTTCCTTATCCTTGTCGTAGTCGTCATAACAGTGACAGACAGCCCCTCTGGCTTCAAGAAATGCCTTGATCTGTCCGGTGACCACATGGTCCGTATCCTTATGTTTATTGGTAATGATCAAAAAATTCTTCATTTTTTTATCCTTTTGCCAGGGCTTCATGGGATGAAGCCACTACAGGGCTGATTCTCTCCTCCCCGATCCTGTCAGGGTCTCCTCCCTTTTTCAGGTGGAGCAGGTACTCGATATTTCCCTCCGGGCCTTTGATGGGAGAATAATCAAGGCCCAGAAGACTAAAGCCTATGGAAGACGCATGGGACATAATTGTCCTTATCACTTCTTCATGAACTTTCATATCCCTGACAACACCTTTTTTACCGACTTTATCTTTTCCTGCCTCAAACTGGGGTTTGATCAGGCAGACCGCCTGTCCCTGGTCCTTAAGACA
The DNA here is from genome assembly GCA_902782815.1 of uncultured Lachnospiraceae bacterium. Lineage (GTDB taxonomy): Bacteria > Bacillota > Clostridia > Lachnospirales > Lachnospiraceae > Anaerobutyricum. Next base: position 2,439 of record CACZOS010000327.1, read on the forward strand.
GTCTCTGACCGGAATCAGTATCTTGGTCAGGGAGATGAAGGATACGTCAATGGAAGAGAAATCCACCGGTTCCCCGATATCCTCCGGTCTGACATACCGCATGTTGGTCTTCTCCATGCATACTACTCTCTCATCATTACGCAGTTTCCAGTCCAGCTGACCCTTTCCCACGTCGATGGAATAAACTTTTTTTGCACCGTTTTGCAGCATACAGTCGGTGAAACCGCCGGTGGAAGCCCCCACGTCCATACAGATCCTGCCATCCAGGTCAAGATCAAAAACATCCAGGGCCTTTTCCAGTTTCAGACCACCACGGCTCACATAACTCAGGGCTGATCCACGGATCTCAAGAGTATCAGCCGCCTTTTCATCAAAGGTTGTTCCGGCCTTATCCTCCCTCTGCCCGTTGATAAAGACGATTCCGGACATGATCATGGCTTTGGCCTTCTCCCTTGAGGAAGCAAGTCCTTTCTCCACCAGTATAATATCCAATCTTTTTTTCATTTTATCCTCGCAATGATCTCTTCTGCCATGGAGCAGGCATCAATCCCGTTCCATTTCCTCTGGCAGGCAACGCCTGCATGATCCACAAAATGGTCGCCGATCCCGAAGGAAATCAGCCGGTTATCCATGTTTTTATCATGGAGAAAGGCGGAGACCATCTGGCCGTAACCCCCCTTTTTCATGTTTTCTTCCACGGTGATGATATATTCATAATCCCGGCACAGATCCATGAGAAGGGCCTCATCCATGGGACGGATAAAACGAACATTTACCAGACCCGGATCATATCCTTTAAGTCTGAGTATTTCCACGGTTTTGAGAGATTCCTCCATCATGGCACCCACGGATAGGATCACCATCTTCTTTCCCCCGAAGATAATTTCTCCTTCTCCTTTTTTTATGGGTTTTTTATACTCCTCCAGACCTCTGTATGCCTTTCCTCTCGGATATTTTATGGCTGCAGGGCCATCGCAGGCCACAGCGTAATCCATCATCTGCTCCAGTTCCCAGGCATTTTTCGGAGCCATGAGAAGAAGGTTGGGGATATGGCTCAGATAGGAAATATCAAATACCCCCTGATGAGTTTCCCCATCTGCTCCCACCAGCCCCGAACGGTCTATACAAAAGATTACCGGCAGATTCTGCATGCAGACGTCATGGATAATCTGGTCATAAGCCCGCTGAAGGAAGGTGGAATAGATCGCCACCACAGGATGAAGGCCGTTTGCTGCCATACCCGCGGCAAAGGTGACGGCATATTCTTCGGCAATACCCACATCCACAAACCGGTCAGGAAATTCTTCCTTGAAACGGTTAAGTCCGGTTCCGGAAGGCATGGCAGCAGTCACCGCAACAATTTCAGGATGTTTCTTTGCCAACTCCACAAGGCGGCCGGAAAAAACATCTGTGTAGCTTTCCTCGGAAGGGGGACATTGTCCTGTTCGCAGATCGAAGGATCCGATGCCGTGGAATACTTCGGGATCATTCTCAGCCGGGCGATATCCTTTGCCCTTTTTGGTGATCACATGGATCAGAATAGGTCCCGGATGCTTTTTAGCTGCCTCAATGGCATGCACCAGGTCCGTAATGTTATGCCCGTTCACCGGTCCGTAATAGTTTATGCCCATATTCTCAAAGAGCATCCCGGGAACAAGGAGATTCTTAAGGGAGTCTTTTGATCTTTTCAGGGTTTTGGTAATGCCCTGGCCGAGAAGCGGAATCCGGTTCAGCTTCTCCTCCACGTTATCCTTCAGCTGCCTGTATCCCGCCTTTGAACGGATATCTCCGAGATAAAGGCTCATGGCCCCCACATTTTCAGAGATGGACATCTCATTGTCATTGAGGATCACGATGAAGTTCTTTTTTGTCTTTCGGAACTGGGACAGATTATTAAGTGCTTCATAGGCCATGCCTCCGGACAAGGACCCGTCACCGATCACAGCGACGATGGTCTCATCCCCGCCTTTCTTATCCCTGGCGTAGGCAAGACCGATGGCGGCGGCGATGGAAGTTGAACTGTGGCCTGTACCGAAACTGTCACAATCACTTTCTCTTCTCTTTGGAAAACCGCACAGACCGTTTTCCTGCCTTAAGGTGGAGAACCGGTCTTTACGGCCGGTGAGGATTTTGTGGGTGTAAGACTGATGTCCCACGTCAAAAACAATCTTATCTTTCGGCAGATCCAGACACAGATGCAAGGCCATGGTCAGCTCCACCGTTCCCAGGTTTGAAGCAAGATGTCCTCCTGTCCTGCTCACATTTTTCAGGATAAAGGTTCTGATCTCCGTGGCCAGTACATCGTATTTATCCTCGGGAATTTTCTTTATGTCATTGGCTTTCTGTATCTGATCAAGTATTTTGCTCATTTTTATCCTCCGATCATCCTCATCTGTCCCTTCCGCTCAGATAAAGAAGAAGTTCCCGCAGATAAGAATTTTCATGACCGAGTGTATCAAATATGGCAATGGCTTCCTCCGTGTAAGCCTCCACATCCCTTTTCGCCTGGTCCAGGCCTTTAAAGGAAACATAGGTATTCTTATGGTTTTTCTCATCGCTGCCCACCGGTTTGCCCAGCACTTCCTGAGTTCCGGTGATGTCCAGGATATCATCCTGAATCTGGAAAGCCAGGCCTATCTTTTCGGCTATGGTCTCCACAGCGGCCACCTCTTCTTCTGCTGCTCCGGCAAGAACAGCTCCGATCATCATGGCACATTCAATGAGGGCAGATGTCTTATTTTTATGAATAAACAACAGTTCATCCAAAGATATTTCTTTATCTTCATCCTCAACATCGGCAGTCTGGCCGCCGATCATTCCATAGATTCCCGGTTTGGAAGCAAGTATACGGAATGCTTTTGCCACCCTGATATCTCTTTCATCCCCCCTGAAGGCTTTGGCAGCCGTCTCAAAGGCATAGTTCAAAAGGGCATCC
>CACZOS010000328.1 GCA_902782815.1 uncultured Lachnospiraceae bacterium
GCGAAACATGCCGGCGGTGATTTTATATTGAGGATAGAGGACACAGACCAGGAGAGATATGTCGAGGAAGCTCTGGATATTATCTACCGCACCCTGGCGGCCACCGGTCTGGTTCATGATGAAGGTCCGGACAAGGATAAAGGGTTCGGTCCCTATATTCAAAGTCAGCGGGTACAATCCGGCCTGTACATGAAATATGCCCTGGAACTCATCGAGAAAGGGGAAGCCTACTATTGCTTCTGCACCCCGGAAAGGCTGGATACCCTCAAACAGGATGTGGGGGGAAAGGAGATCAGTGTCTATGATAAACACTGCCTTCATCTGAGCAAAGAAGAGATTGAGGAAAAACTGGCCGCAGGCCTCCCCTATGTCATCCGCGCCAATGTGCCTGATGAAGGGGAGACAACCTTCCACGATGAAATCTACGGAGATATCAGCCAGCCCAATGCCGAGCTTGATGATATGATCCTCATCAAGTCGGACGGTTATCCCACTTATAACTTTGCCAATGTGATCGATGACCATCTCATGGGGATCACCCATGTTGTGAGGGGAAATGAATATCTTTCTTCCGCCCCCAAATATACCCGTCTCTATGAGGCCTTCGGCTGGGAGGAACCCAAATATATCCATTGCCCTCTGATTACCAATGAGCAGCATCAGAAACTGTCAAAAAGGTCCGGACATTCTTCTTACGAAGATCTGATCGAGCAGGGGTTCCTGTCGGAGGCAGTCATCAATTTCGTGGCTCTTCTTGGCTGGAGTTCACCGGACAACCGGGAAATTTTCTCCCTTGAGGAGCTGGTGGAGGCATTTGACTACCATCATATCAGCAAGTCTCCTGCGGTCTTCGATATGGTAAAACTCAGATGGATGAACGGAGAATACCTGAAAGCCATGGACTTTGATGAGTTCTATGACATGGCGGAACCTTGGTTAAAGCAGGTGATCAGCAGAGACTGTGATCTTAAAAAGATCGCCGCTCTGGTCAAGACCAGGATTGAGATCTTTCCGGATATCTGCCAGATGGCTGATTTCTTCCAGGAAGTGCCGGACTACGATATTTCTCTTTATCAGAACAAGAAGAATAAATGTAATCCCGAGAAATCTCTGGATATCCTGAAAGACCTCCTTCCTTTGACGGAAGCTCAGGAGGATTTCAATAATGATGCCCTCTATGAGATGCTTAAGGGATATGCTTCGGAGAAAGGGATCAAGCCCGGTCTGGTCATGTGGCCGGTCCGTACTGCTTTATCCGGCAGGCAGATGACCCCCGGAGGGGCTACGGAGATCATGGAGATCATCGGAAAAGAGGAGACCGTAGCCAGGATCAGAGCTGCCATCGGGAAACTGGAAGAGGAGATCTGACGGGGATTCCGGAAGATGGATTGCCAAACTTGCAGAAAATGTGATTGACAATTAATCTAAAGTGTGTGAATATAGATATGCGTTGATTCTGATTACTGACGGATATGTGAATGGACACAGTGTAATCAGATGGATGTATACGTAAGCCGACCGTCTGGGCAACTTCTGATTACCGAAGTTGCCCTTTTTAGTTTTTTAATGGAAATGCTTTAAAGAAAGGAATTGGTTATGAAGACAGATATTCAGATCGCTCAGGAAGCAAAATTACTCCCTATTCGTGAAGTTGCTGCAAGGTACGGGATCGAGGAAGATGACCTGGAGCTCTATGGGAAATATAAAGCAAAATTCTCAGATGAGCTGATGGATAAGATCAAAGATAATAAGGAAGGTAAACTTGTTCTGGTGACCGCCATCAATCCTACACCGGCAGGAGAAGGAAAGACTACCACCAGCATCGGTCTTGCCCAGGCTCTCAATCTGATGGGAAAGAAATGTATCGTAGCTCTGAGAGAACCATCCCTCGGACCATGTTTCGGAATTAAGGGCGGCGCGGCAGGCGGCGGCTATGCCCAGGTTGTGCCCATGGAGGACATGAACCTTCATTTCACCGGTGATTTCCATGCCATCACTTCTGCCAACAACCTTCTGGCAGCCCTCATCGACAATCATATTCATCAGGGAAATGAACTGCGTATCGACAGCAGACAGATCATCTGGAAACGTTGTCTGGATATGAATGACAGGGCCCTCAGGAATATCGTGGTTGGTCTCGGCAAAAAGGCAGATGGTTTTGTCAGGGAAGATCATTTTGTGATCACTGTGGCTACAGAGATCATGGCCATTCTTTGTCTGGCTGAGAACATTGCTGATCTGAAGGCCAGATTGTCCAGGATCATCGTGGCCTATGACATGGACGGAAATCCCGTGACCGCAGGACAGCTCAATGCGGTAGGATCCATGGCAGCCCTTTTAAAGGATGCCATCAAACCAAACCTGATCCAGACCCTTGAACATACCGGAGCCATCGTGCACGGCGGCCCCTTTGCCAATATCGCCCATGGATGCAACAGTGTACGTGCCACCAAGGCAGCCATGAAGCTTTCCGATATCACCATTACAGAGGCCGGATTCGGTGCTGACCTGGGAGCAGAGAAATTCCTGGATATCAAGTGCCGTATGGCAGGCCTGAAACCGGATGCCGTGGTCCTGGTCTCCACTGTTCGCGCCCTCAAATATAACGGAGGCGTTCCCAAGACCGAGCTTGCCGCTGAGAATCTGGATGCGCTGGCTAAGGGAATCTGCAATCTGGAGAAACATATCGAAAACCTTCAGAAATATGATGTACCCATCGTGGTAACCCTCAACTCTTTTGTCACCGACACAGAGGCAGAGTATGAATACATCAGGAATTTCTGTGAGGAAAGAGGATGTGAATTTGCCTTGTCCGAAGTATGGGCAAAAGGCGGAGAAGGCGGAGTCGCTCTGGCTGAGAAAGATGTCAAGACACTGGAGGAAAAAGAGAGTCATTTCCATGTGCTCTAC
>CACZOS010000329.1 GCA_902782815.1 uncultured Lachnospiraceae bacterium
AGATTTTGGAAGAGGAGGTGTAACCATGGCAATTTGTCCTAAGAACAAATCTTCAAAGGGAAGAAGAGACCGCCGCAGAGCGAACTGGAAGATGACTGCTCCTACTTTGGTAAAATGCAGTAAATGTGGTGCTTTAACCATGCCCCACAGAGTTTGTAAAGCATGCGGATCTTACAATCAGAAAGAGATCGTTGCTGTTGACTGATCAGCGATGAATACATGTGAGAGCGAAACCGGGATAAGTTTTTTATCCCGGTTTTTTTATACTTTTAGTGATTGCTTATTTACAATTAACCATGCAGAATATTATAATATAAGGGATCATATTGTTTGAGTAATACTATGGAGGTTGGCCATGGCAGCGAAAAAAACGGTCACAAAAAAAACTGAGGGGAAGTCTCGGTTAAAGACCAGGAACACCGAAAAAAGCAGGAAAAAGATAGATGATGATATTTTCTATTTTCGGATGAAGGAGAGGGTTGACGAATTAAAATGGCTCTATACCGAGATGTATCATAATGATTCAATGTTCTCCGAACTCTGCGATCAGATCCATGAATTTTACCTGGACAGAAAGACCGGACTGAAAGAACTGGACAGGGAGAGAGAGCAGGATCCCGACTGGTATAAGTCCAACGACATGCTGGGCATGATGTTTTATATCGAGAATTTCGGCAAGGATATGAAGGGGGTTATCTCCCGCCTGGACTATATAGAGAAATGCAAGGTGAATTATCTTCATCTCATGCCCTTCCTGGACACAGTCGAAGGAAGGTCAGACGGTGGGTACGCCGTCTCGGATTTCCGCAAGGTCAGACCGGATCTCGGGACAATGGAGGACCTGGAAGAACTGACTGCGGCCTGTCATGAAAAGAAGATCAACGTATGTATGGATTTCGTCATGAACCATACATCCGAAGACCACGAATGGGCGAAGAGAGCCAGGGCCGGAGAAGGAGAGTATATGTCCCGTTACTTCTTCTTTGACAGCTATACCATACCCGAGCAGTTTGAACGGACTGTTCCCCAGGTATTCCCCACCACGGCTCCGGGTAATTTTACCTGGCTTCCCGACTGCCAGCACTATGTGATGACCACCTTTTATCCCTATCAATGGGATTTGAACTATGCCAATCCACGGGTCTTCAATGAGATGATGTACAATTTCCTTTTTCTGGCCAACAAGGGTGTGGATATCATCCGGATCGATGCCGTGCCTTATATCTGGAAAGAACTGGGAACTCAGTGCAGGAACCTGCGCAGGGTGCATACCATCGTCCGCATGATGCGGATCATCTCAGAGATCGTCTGTCCGTCTGTTCTCCTCCTGGGAGAAGTGGTCATGGAACCGGAGAAGGTGATTCCCTATTTCGGTACCGTTGATAAGCCGGAATGCCACATGCTTTATAATGTGACCACCATGGCGACCACCTGGCATACGGTGGCCACCAGAGAGGTTGATCTTTTAAAACGACAGCTGGATATCATTTCCGGATTGCCCAAGGAATACCTTTTCCTTAATTATCTTCGCTGTCATGATGATATCGGATGGGGACTTGATTATGGCACCCTGGCTTCCCAGGGAAAAGATGAGGCTATGCACAAGGCTTACCTGAATGCCTATTTCCAGGGATATGCCGGGAACAGCAACAGTCGCGGTGAGCTCTATAATAATGATCCGGTAACCCGTGACGCCAGATTCTGCGGCACCACAGCATCCATGTGCGGGATTGAGAAGGCAGGGTTTGAGCAGGATGACGCTGCCATGGACAGGGCCATCCGTTTCGATCTCATGCTTCATGCCTACATGTTTATGCAGTCCGGTATCCCCGTCCTTTACAGTGGGGATGAGATCGGCCAGGTGAACGACTACTCCTACAAGGAGGACCCGCATAAAGCTCTGGATTCCCGATATCTGCATCGTGGCGCTTTCCGCTGGGATCTTGCGGAGAATATCGATGATCCGGACACAGTGGAAGGAAGAATCTTTCAGGGATTGTCCAAACTTGAGGAAAAGCGTAAAAATGAGAAGGTCTTCATGTCCAATGCTGACATGTGGACGCTGGAAACCTATGATCCGTCACTTTTGTGTATCGGCAGGCATTATGATGGGGAAAAGATGATCGGTATCTTCAATTTCAGTGAGTTTGACAAGACTGCCTGGATCAATATGGAAGACGGTTATTATGAAGACATGTTTTCCGGTGAGGTCCTGGAGGCCAGAGCGGTTCCCGTTGAGGCCTACGGATTCTGCTGGTTGAAAAAAAGAGGATAAAAACGAGTATTTTAAGGATTTGGAGGAGTAAAAGATGGCTAAATATGATGTGACTGCCCTCGGCGAATTACTGATCGATTTTACGGAAAGCGGACTCAGCCCTCAGGGGAATCCTCTTCTTGAGGTCAATCCCGGCGGAGCTCCCTGTAATGTTCTTTCCATGCTGACCCGGCTCGGCCATTCTACCAATTTTATCGGCAAGATCGGTAAAGATATGTTTGGAGACCTGCTGGGTGAGGCTTTAAAAGAAGTCGGCATCGGTGTGGAAGGCCTGATGATCGATCAGGAGGTGAACACCACTCTGGCTTTTGTCCACACCTTCCCTGACGGAGACCGGGATTTCTACTTCTACCGCAACCCCGGGGCCGATATGATGCTTTCCGTTGACGATGTGAAGGAAGACCAGATAAAAAACAGCAGGATATTCCATTACGGCACCTTGTCCATGACCCATGAAGGGTGCAGACAGGCCACAAAGAAGGCCATTCAGATTGCCGAGGAAGCCGGATGTATTCTCTCCTTTGATCCCAACCTCAGGGAGCCTTTGTGGAATTCCCTTGACGAGGCTAAAGAACAGATCTTATATGGTATGGGTCACTGTCATATCCTGAAGATCTCCGACAATGAGATTCAATGGCTCACCGGGGAAGAGGATTATGATGATGGGGTACGCTGGATCAGATCCCGCTTTAACATCCCCCTGATCCTGGTATCCCTGGGCAGCGAAGGCAGCCGTGCCTATACGGAATCCCGCCGGGTGGAAGTGCCTGCCTATGTTCAGGAAAACACTATTGAGACTACGGGAGCAGGCGACACCTTCTGTGCCTGTGTACTCCACTATGTGCTGGCTCACGGCTGGAAGGGCTTTTCCGAGGCTGAACTTACCGAAATGCTGACCTTTGCCAACGCTGCGGCCTCCATCGTAACCACCAGAAAAGGTGCGTTGCGGATCATGCCCACTGCAGAAGAAGTCCAGGCTTTGATCGATGCATAAAAAGGAAAACGTTGAACCTTGAAAATTATCCGGAATGAACAGTTCATTCCGGATTTCCTGTTTTTAGCTTGCATTTACGGAAAGGATATGACTATGCAAAAATGGAGCAGGGCAAACTATATGCCCAATAAACCCCTTTATGAAGGTAAAGACCATGTCACTTCAGGACAGGATCATCTGTCCCTGTCAAAGGAAGCGGCAGCCGAGGGTATGGTCCTGCTGAAAAATGAGGATGATCTTCTCCCCTTCCGGCCCGGACAGAAGCTGGCAGTCTTCGGAAAAGGATTATTTGATTACGTCAAGGGAGGAGGGGGGAGCGGGGATGTAAGTGTGGCTTATGTTCACAACCTCTATGACGGTTTCCGGCTTATGGAAAATGGCCCCCTCCTCTACCAGCCTCTTGCAGACTTTTATCGGGAATATGTGGACAGGCGTTATAAAGAGGGGGACCTTCCCGGTATCATGAGGGAGGCCGTCCTGCCTGAGGAACTGGCGAAGGGAGCCTCCGCCTATACGGATACCGCGCTGTTCGTTCTGAGCCGTTTTTCCGGGGAAGGCTGGGACAGGCGGAGTGTTTATTATGAAGGACAGGAAGTCTGGGAGGCCGATCAGTCAAAAAGAAGCCAGAAAATCTTCGGGGACAGTGATTATTATCTTACTGAGGAGGAGAAAAGCCTTCTCCTGCTGGTTAAGAAATATTTCCCCAGGATAGCCGTAGTCCTGAATGTTGGTGGAGTTGTGGATACTTCCTGGTTTGCTGATGATCCTGCCATATCTTCCGTACTGCTGGCCTGGCAGGGGGGCATGGAGGGTGGTGTGGCAGCTGCCGAACTGCTCATGGGACTGGAGAATCCTTCCGGCAAACTTCCGGATACCTTTGCCCTGGATCTGGAGGATTATCCTTCCACAGCCGGTTTTCACGCATCTGTCGATCATGTGGATTATGTTGAAGACATCTATATGGGATACCGCTATTTTGAAACGATCAGGGGGATGAGAGAGAGGGTGGCCTATCCCTTTGGATATGGCCTGTCCTACACCCGTTTTTCCGTGAAAACCCTTCTTGCTTCTCGTATTGACAGGAGCATCTATTTCATGATAAAGGTGAAGAATACCGGAACCCGGGCAGGTAAAGAGGTGATCCAGGTCTATATGAAGGCTCCCAAGGGAAAACTGGGTAAGCCGGAGAGGATCCTGGTTTCTTTTGAGAAAACAAAAAAACTTATGCCGGAAGAAGAGGAACTGATTTCCGTGGAAGTACCCTTCTATACCATGGCATCCTACGATGACCTGGGAAAGATCAGCCCATCTTCCTATATACTTGAAAAAGGGGAATACTGTTTCTATGTGGGCAATTCCGTCCGGGGATGCGGCCTGTCTCCAAAGGAGGCAGATTACTCCTTCCTTCTGGAAGAAGACCTGATCCTGGAGAAACTCAGCCCCAGATGCAGTCCGAAAAATTTGAGCAGCCGCCTTCTGGCGGACGGTACCCTGGAGAGTCTGCCCCGGAAAGAGACGGAAAAGAACGGGCCTGACCCCCTGGGCCTTCCTCCGGAATTAAGAGACGGCGTGACCCCGATTCTTCGTGGACAGGATCATATTTTCCGTCAGGAAGAGGATCCGGGGATAAGAAACCTGATGGATGTGTGGGAGGGAAAGACAGATCTTAAATCTTTCATGGATCAGCTTACGGATCAGGAAATGGCAGATCTGCTGGGAGGTCAGCCAAACAGGGGTGTAGCCAATACCTTCGGATTCGGCAACAACCCTTCCTATGGTATACCAAGTCTGATGACCACTGACGGCCCCGCAGGGGTACGCATCCTTCCCGAGTATGAGATCTACACCACAGCCTGGCCGTGTTCCAGTCTGCTGGCATCTACCTGGGACCGGAAGCTTCTTTATCAGGTGGGCAGGATGGCAGGAGAAGAAGTCAGGGAAAACAATCTTTCCGTATGGCTTGCTCCGGCGGTCAATCTGCACCGAAACCCCCTGTGCGGACGTAACTTTGAATACTATTCCGAGGATCCCCTTCTGACGGGAGAGCTTGCCGCTGCCCTGATCAGAGGAGTTCAGTCCCTTAAGGTCGCGGCCACAGTCAAGCATTTTGCCTGTAATAACAAAGAAACCAACCGGAGAGAGAGTGATTCCAGACTTTCGGAAAGAGCCCTGCGTGAAATTTACCTGAAGCAGTTTGAGATCATTATCAAAAAGGCAGATCCCTGGGTGGTCATGTCATCCTATAACCTGATCAACGGGGTGAGAGCATCGGAAAATAAAGAACTTCTGGAGGATATCCTGCGGGGAGAGTGGGATTATGACGGGATCGTGTGTACTGACTGGTATACCCACGGAGAGCATTATCGGGAACTTCTGGCCGGAAATGATATTAAGATGGGTACCGGCTATCCTGACCGGCTGATGCTCGCGCTCAACAAAGGTCTGATCGGCAGAAAAGATATGGAACGGTCTGTTGCCAGGCTCCTGAGAATGATCATGAAAGTCGATTAAAAGGATCGTTGATGATCAGATTTCTGCATTGCATAAAGAAAATGAACAATTAAGAAAAAAGAAAACGGCAGTCCTTCTGAATAAGTGTAGTCATCACTTCGAAGAAGACTGCCGTCTTTTTTATAACCAGATTTTCGAATCAATCTCTTTTCTTAAGGGAAAGGAGAATCATGGATGCCAGCTTATAAGTCATGGAATGATCAAAGCGGCGGATATCCAGACCTGACTCATTCTGAATCTGTTCCAGACGGTAGAGCAGGGTATTCCGGTGGATATGAAGCTGTCTTGCCGTCTCCGCGATGTTCAGATTATTTTTCAGGAAACAGTCGGCAGTCTGGAGAATATCGGACTGGAAGATGGAGGATTCTTTCAGGAGAAATTCCTCTCCCAGATTAATGCGGATATACTCCCTGCAGATTTCCTCCGGGATATTGAAGAGCAGATTTCCTACCCCCAGTTCATCATAAATATGGATGGTCCGGTCAGGATAGAAAACGGATCCCACTTTGAGGGTAAGTTCTGTCCTCTGAAAGGACAGCGGAAGCCGGTCAAGGTGACCGGTGATCTCCTCACAGGCAATAACTGCCTGTTCCATCAGCTCCGTATTCAGAGTGTCCAGAATCTCATAGGCCTTTTCCTTCATACCGGCCGGTTTTCTGGGAGAAAAATGATAGACGATGATCAGCTGATCCTTCTGGTGGGGAAGAATCCAGGATTTGCTGTCGGAGATCAGATGTCTGAGCAGGGTGATCACCTC
>CACZOS010000330.1 GCA_902782815.1 uncultured Lachnospiraceae bacterium
ATTCTATACATTCATAAATCCCACTTTACGTTTTTCTTTTTCAGCCATCCGATCAAATACGGAATTTTTTTCTTCCAGTGCGGCAAGAATATCCGCCTCCGTCATCCGGTTCAGCTCCTTTTTGGAATACTTTCTGCTTCCTGACATCCGTCCTGCCATTTGCGTGATCCCACATTCCAAAAGAGATCTTGCCTCGCGTCCGTTTCCAAAATCCCGGGTTTTGATGCGTTTTTCAAAGTATTCCCGGATCTTTTCATCGGCTCCATGGTCTGCCTCCAGCCCTTTGGACCTGGCCTGAGCATGAAAGATTCCGATCATCTCTTCCGCAGTATAAGACGGGAAAAAGATAGTTGCATTGATCCGGCTGGTGATCCCCGGATTCGCCCTCAGGAAATTCCTCATAAGATTTCCTTCCCCATCCATGTCTTCTCCGCCATACCCGGCAAAGATCACCAGCCGGTCCATGGCATGCGCTTCCAGTTCAATACATAGCTGTGCGATCGCTTCCTGACTGAAGGTATCCGAATCGCCATTCTGACTCACCAGCGAATACGCCTCATCGATAAAGATCACATCATATCTTTCAAATATTTCCCTCACTTTTTCCGTAGTCCACCCGACATATTTTCCTTTCAGTTCCGCTCCATTCACACTTAAAAAACGGTTTCCCTTAAGCAGCCGTTCTTCCCTTAAAATATCCCCGATCAGTTGTGCTACTGTCGTTTTGGCTGTACCCGGCGCTCCCAGCATCATAAAAACATTATGGTATCCCAGACCTTTCAGACCGCGTTCCCTGCGTATCTTCTGATACCGTAAATTGTTTACGATGCTTCGCACCCGTTTCTTGACCTCTGAAAGCCCGATCAGTTCTTCATCCAAACGCTTCCATGCATCCGCCTTTTTTTTGATCTCCTGCTCTTTACCGGAAAACAGGATGGAGAAATCATCCTCTGTCAGAGTTTTTCCATTTTTCTTTCTTTTCACAACATATACAACTGCCTTTTCCACAAACGACGAGCGTATTCCGTTTTCTCCGCACAAATCTAACAGTTTTTCCACCACTTTTTCCGAGTGAAAATCCCTATATAATCGGCATCCCTCTTCTTTTGCTCTGCTTCTGAGGATTGCACCGTAAAACCGCTTTTCTTCATCCTTGTCCATAACTACTTTCACATACTCCGCTCCGGTATTTACCATCGACCTCTTCATCGCATCATCTCTGTCTATATCAAGAAATGCAAAGGGTGATTCCTGCTCCTCTTCTTCCGGGTACACATTTTTTCGATCCGTTTCTTTCAATTGAGCATCCACCTGAATAATATAAATACGCGGGTTGTCTTCAAACAATTCCATCATTTCCTCTGTTATCACGTGACCTCCGAACAAATCTGTAAAGATACAGATCGGATTCCTGCCACATTCCGTCCAGAATGGCTTATGCTGATCCACAGACCTTGCATACCCGGCTGCAAATCCCCCTCCAAACATTCCTCCCGTTTCCCCCTCTTCCATCAGATAACGATTGATATCCGACCAGGCTATCCGGATGATATACCCCGGATCATCGATGAACTCTCTCCCATCCGTTTCTTCTTCTTCGTCTTCGAACAAAAGATCAAAATCCTCGCTCCAATCCATATCCGGGGTTTGCTCCTCTGCCTCCTCACAGCAATCGTATTCTTCATCTAACAACGCTTCCATCCACGCCATGGCAAGCAGTCCTTCTTCTTCTCGTCCGGTGTGAATATAATATACCTTCTCTTTTCTTTCCAGCTGCAGGACAGATGGTATCTCTCTCAGGAAGACCGCTCCTGCATCAATATCCTCACGCAGATCCTTTTCGCTGTATCCTTCCGGTACGGCTATATATTCCGCCCGTTCCCTATGCCCCTTTTCATTAAGGATCTTTATGTGCTTTTTTGCCTGTGTCATATGAAATGCTTTCATATCTCTCTCCTTATTTTTTCCTGCAAGGTTTACAGACCCGGTGGCGATTCAGGAATCTTTTTTCTCCGCCTCCGCTACATGTTTCACTGCTTCGTTCAACTTTTCTGCCGCATCAGCATTGCGAAACTGCAGCAACTTCAGAAAATTAACCGATGCTCCACCGTATTCATGCGGCGTTACAATTCCCGCACGTATCAGATCCGTCCAGTCACCCTCTGTCTTCCCCTGATCATCTCTTTTCATAACATCAGCCTCCTCTTTTTTGAAATACCGGATCTGCCCTTCACATCAAAGCAATGACCCTGATAGTTTTATTATTCCATAAGATCCTTCATTTACACGGACAGATTTGTCCTTTCGGCAGATCTTCGATAAGAACACCGCGTTCCGATTGCGGAACGCTCGCGCTGGGGCACGATTGCTACCCGGAGGAATTTCCTATAATGTAAAAAAAGCACCCGCTCGCGCGAGTGCTTTTTCTTCTCCATCAGGATATCAGCAGAGTTACCTATTTAACGTGCTTTTTTCTTTGACTTCACTATTAAACCTGCTCTGCTCACTGCCTCCTGTAGTGCTTCCTTCACTTCAAGCACCAGACGATCCGATGCCAGAGGAATAACGACGGCATTATATTGGATACAGAACAGCCGCACATTTTGAAAACCGGCATGCACCGTCATCATCACATACTTATCCCGATCCAGTCCGTACTTCTCCGACAGCGGCAGTACCCCCAGTGCCCGCCCGAAATAATCGATCGCCAGACTCATTCCCGTCCGAAGACACGCAAAAGAAAACTCCTCTTCTTCCGCCTCCCATGCTTCATACTGCATCAGGGGGTACCGTCTGGTATACAATTCCGCATTAAAAACGTCATCCGGACAAAAGAATTCCTGCAGTTCTTTAGGAATCTCCTCTCTCTTTTGATACTTCTGCTTCCGGTTCCGCGGTTCTTTTTCCACGAGTACCGGTTCCACATTCCAGATCCGGTCCACGCGGTAATGCGTCGGATTGGTATGTCCCTTATGGGTTACCACCAGATAGTACTGACCTCCGGCAAATACCATTCCATATGGATTGAGGATCGCCTGCTTTCCTTCGTTCTTTGTCTGCAGAACCATCCTTCCGTCCTTTTCCGTATAAACCCCATAGACCACCCGGATCTGCAGCTTTTTACGCAATGCCTCGTGCAGAATATTGATGTTTTCCAGCACTATATTACCCGGCATTTGAACATCATCCGAAGGATCCTTTCTCTGCATGCGCGGCCTGGCAGGAAGTCTCCCTATGGTTTTCTCTGCATTCTGCGAAAAAGCTCTGCTTCCCAGCGTTGCTTCCCGGATCATCAGGTATTCCTTCTCCTTCCGGGTCAGATAACCATTGCACACGATGGCAGCATTGATCATAGCAATATCCCCGGCCGTCAGGATCGGCTCAAACCAGTATCCACCACCTGCTTCTGCCATAACCCTGCCGCCATATGCCCTGTATAATTCCTCTGCTACTGCCTTGGAAAACATACTGCTCTTTCCTTCATACCCATACCCTACCTCCAGTAGTTCCTCCATCCATCTGCGTACAGAACGTTCTGCGTTTTCCGCACAATACATATCCGCTCCGCCACCGTATCCGACACGTCTGTTCAATTCTCTCGCGATCTCCCGGATACTCATGACATGGTCACGATCCGTCTTTTCTTTCAGCAGGATTACGATCAGCGGCAGGATCTGGCTTTTGACTGCTTTCTCCGTCACACTTCCCGCTGCTCTCTTTTCCATATTTTTAACGTTGCTCCCGGCTTTTACAACCTCCATCCCCTCTTACCTCCTCGACTACGGATCTGCTTTCCGCCATGCATAATCTCGCTTCGCTCGATGGCGGAAATGCTGTATACCTCGGGCATCCTTCGCTACGCTTCGGGTGCCCTCGTGGTATATTCTGAATATTTACAACTATTGTACTATAAGCAGATACCGTGTCAAGGGATCAGTCTTTCAATACAGTTTCCCACGTTTCCATGAATCTTACGATCGTATCTTCATAATCATCTGAACTATAAAATAGTTCATAAGGCGAATACCGCAGTCTTTTTTTGTCTTTCCGCAGTTCCAGCACAACATCTTTTATAAAATCCCCTCCGGCGATCATATACCTTTCGGTCCCCGGAAATTTTTCATCGATGCATTCATTTAAAACCTTAATAAAATCACCGATATCTGTCATGTTTCTCTCCCTTTGAAAAGCAGATTTCCATACCTTTGATATAGCGCATATGTCTCATGGGAAAGCAGTTTTGACATCTGCTTCTCACGGCTCAGCACCTCATACCACACATCGATGGCCTCTCCACAGCGTAATACCACCTGTCCGCATACAGACAACGATTCCATCAGCCCCAGAGGATATTCTTTTTCATCAATACGTCCGAACACTCTATGCCTCAGGATCAGTTTGTCCCCCAGCAAAAAAGCCTGATCCGCATAAGTCTCCCCGGTTCCTTCCTCTGTGATCATTTTGAATCTGAGCAGCAAGGACTCATAACCGATCCCGGGTCGCAGCTCCATCGCAAAATTCGGAAGTGTCGGCAGCGAGATCAGATCCTCCTGTATTCCATCCTCCGGATTGTCCGATATTTCCATGCCGATACATTCCGATCCTGATTTCTCCATCGTTTCGCCCTGCATATCTGTCAAACCTTTTTCATTCAGTCCATGATCATTCCCTGCAAAATCCGGATGGAAAAGCGCTACCTGAAACGCACTGAGATACACCCCCTCACCGATTTCTGCCATGTGCCGGAGTTTGTCAAAATGCTCCCTCCCAATGGCTATATATTTCACATATACATCGCTGTCATCCCATTCATACCCCTGATCCGGATAACGGATCACGCTCACCTCTCCCGGTTTTGCCAGATCATCATATTCCACATCTCCCAGTTCCGGAAGAAAGGGTGAAAATACTATATCTCCAAAAGTATGTCTCCTCGGATCATGCACATAATAAATCCCTTCATCGATCTTTTCACCGATCACACTTCCCAAAGCAATCCGCCTGCCACCGTTTTCCCTTGGTGGTACCCACTGAAAGGCTCTGCATTTCGGACGTCTCCTGTACCATCGGTCGATCCTGTATTCATCCTTTTCCTCCTCCTCATCATCCGATCTCTGGTACGAAACCGGAACCAGATTTCGCCAGCATTCCCCATGCTTATGCAATTCCGGGAACAGAGCCCGGAGATTACCCATCAGGGCAGAGATCGTATATTGCTGCGCGTACCTCGGCGCATATGCATATACCACCTGAAGACTTCCTCCCCGGCTTGATTCCGGAATCTTTACGTACAGTTCCACTTCTGAATAGTCTGCCAGCATCCTCTGCGCCTGCTCAGGATCTATTTCAAATTCCGGCTCCGCATGGTACATCCCTCCTCCGATATGCCGAAAAGTATGTCCGTCCATCTCATCCATATACGGATAGATACAGGTAAACGGTTCCAGGGTCTGATCCCTGAACAACGCTTCCTCCCGATTCAGTTCAAACTCCATATTCATCCCTCC
>CACZOS010000331.1 GCA_902782815.1 uncultured Lachnospiraceae bacterium
ACAAGGGCAACAGCTTCCTGTGCTTCATATAAGTTACTTTTATCTCTGAGTTTTGCAACTTCCTGGTATCTTTTACCTTTTTTCATTTTACATAACCTCCTGTGGTAATATCGGGAGCGACCCTCCCACTTCGTCCTATCCGATCACTGTGTGAAGAACCTTGTCCATCACTCATCTACCGTGATGCCCATGCTTCTTGCGGTACCTGCGATCATGCTCATGGCTGCCTCGATGGAAGCGGCGTTAAGGTCTTTCATCTTGATCTCTGCGATCTCTCTGATCTTATCCTTAGAGATGGAAGCAACCTTCACCTTGTTGGGCTCACCGGAACCGGATTTGATGTTGCAGTATTTTTTCAGTAAAACTGCTGCTGGCGGAGTTTTTGTAATGAAGCTGAATGTTCTGTCCTGGTATACCGTGATAACAACCGGGATGATCATACCGGGCTGATCTGCCGTTCTGGCATTGAACTCCTTGGTAAACTGAACAATATTCACTCCATGCTGTCCTAATGCAGGACCAACAGGCGGAGCAGGTGTTGCCTTGCCTGCCGGAATCTGTAATTTAATATAACCTGTTACTTTCTTTGCCATGATAGCTAACCTCCTATTGTGGTAATTGCGGGAATCTCCCTCCCACGGGCTTAATGTCCTATGGACATCATACTTTCTTCACATCCAAGAATCCGATCTCGACATCGTTGACGAAATCCTGGAAGATCTCTGTCTCGATCGTCACGGTCTGTTTGTTCAGATTAATATCCTTGACGATACCGCGGTGATCCTGAAGGGCACCGTAGACGATCTCAACCATATCGCCGATTCCGAAGTCGATCTCCACCGGAATCTCGCCCTGCTCTTCTCTCTCCTCCTCCTCGTAGATTCCGAGCTTGCGAAGTTCGGCATCGGTGAGAGGAATCGGATCGGAGCCCTGTACCTGACCTACAAAACCGGTAACGCCCCTGGTATTACGGATGATATACCAGGTATCCGTATTGTTGATCATATGGACAAGCACATATCCGGGGAACATCTTCTTGGCTACGTTTTTCTTGACTCCATCCTTCACTTCAATGACTTCCTGAAGGGGAATCCTGACTTCCAGAATCTGATCCTGCAAGTCTTTTCTGTTTCTGATAGTCTGATCGATCGTATCTTTTACCTTTTTCTCATATCCTGAGTAGGTATGGACAACATACCAGTTCATATCTGACATAGTATCACCTTACCCTCAACCTAGACAAGGAAATTGATCCCATACTGAAGAATCATATCCAGGGTAGCAATGATAATACCCAGAACGACAGCTACCACTGTGACAGTCACCGTCTCTCTGGTCAGGGTATCTTTATCCGGCCAGCTGATCTTGTGAAACTCTGCCTGAAGCCCCTGGAACCATTTCCCGGTTCCCTTCTTCTTTTTCTCATTGCTCATGTTATCACTCCTATATCCGGTCAGATTATTTTGTTTCCTTATGAACAGTATGTCTCTTGCAGAATCTACAGTACTTCTTGGTTTCTAACCGCTCAGGATGATTTTTCTTCTCCTTGGTCGTATTGTAGTTACGCTGCTTACACTCTGTACATGCCAATGTGATCCTCACGCGCACAACTTCCACCTCCAATTTGTTAATGATAATGCGGCTTCCGGAAAGATAAACCTCCGGAGACCTGATGTTGACCGGCAGATCGTTGCCATAATCCGCCGGCAGTTTTTAGGCATAAAAAAAAGACCTATTTCATCGCCAATCTACTATATCATACCCTTCCCTGTGAAGTCAATCTATAACTTTTAATTTCTTTGAGAGAAAAAGGAAGCCTGTATATCCTCAGGATTAAAGAGAATATTGACAGGCTTCCGAAATCTTTACCGGCTGATAATGTGGGACAGGCTCTTCTGGATTCCCCCGGCGATCTCCGGTTTGTTCATGGTATAAACATGGATATAGCGCACCCCGTGGGAAAGAAGATCAATGATCTGCTCTGTGGCATAGATGATTCCGGCCTGTTTCATGGCATCCGGATCAGATCCGAACCGGTCTACCATGGCGAGAAATCTCTCAGGAACGATGGTTCCTGACATCTCGACGGACCGTTTCACCTGAATGGCATTGGTTATGGGCATGATCCCGGCAATGATGGGAACCCGGATCCCGATATCTCTCGCACGGTACAGGAAATGATAAAAGATATTGTTGTCAAAAAAGAGCTGGGTTGTGAGAAAATCCACTCCGGCATCCACCTTCTCCTTAAGGTGTGCCAGATCCACATCCCGATTTTCCGCCTCCACATGTCCTTCCGGATAACAGGCTGCCCCGACGCAGATCTCGGGCGCTTCCTCCCTGATATCCCTGATCAGTTCAATGGCATGGGTATAATCCCGGTGAGGAGCTCCTCCCTCAGGAATGTCTCCCCGGAGAGCCATGATATTTTCCAGTCCGGAATCCCGGTAAACGGAAATCATCTTTCTTACATGGTCTTTGGTTGAGGACACACAGGTAAGATGGGGAATTACGGTAGTGCCGTACTGTTTCTGCAGTTTTCCGGCTATCTCTGCCGTATACTGACTGGTTCCCCCGCCGGCCCCGTAGGTCACACTCATAAAATCCGGCTCCAGGGAAGCAATTTTCTCGGTTGCCTTCAACACTGCTTCCATACGGTCGGACGTTTTTGGCGGAAATACTTCAAAAGAAAGGGTTACTTCTTTATTTTTAAGAATATCGGATATTTTCATCGGTCTCCTCCAGCTCAATATAAATGAATGAAAAAGGTATCTCCCGATACCTTTTGATCATCACCGGTCTTCCCGGAAATAGGGCAGCCCCAGACCGGCCGGCGGTTGGTTTTCTTTTTTGTTCCGCTTGCTGGTAATGACCAGCACGATGATGGTCACAACGTAGGGAAGCATTTTATAGAGTTCCTTGACCGCGATATGTGACCCGGTGGGAATGAACAGATACAGAATATATAAACCTCCGAAAAGCATGGAGGCAACCACAGCGATATTCGGCCGCCAGATGGTGAAGATCACCAGCGCGATGGCCAGCCATCCTCTGTCGCCGAAGGCATCGTTGGACCAGAATCCGCTAGCATAATCCATCACGTAATAAAGTCCTCCAAGGCCTGCGATCATACATCCGGCACACACTGAGGTATACTTATATTTTGTGATATTGATGCCGGCAGCATCTGCGGTGGCCGGGTTTTCTCCGATCGCCCGAAGTTCAAGACCTGTTCTCGTACGGTTCAGCACATAAGATGCGCCAAAAGCAATGATAATGGCGATATAGGCCAGAAAACCGTAGGAGAGGAATATCTTCCCGAACCATCCCATGTTTTTAGCAAAGGGAAGGGCTTTGCTGAAATATTCACTGGTTCTGGAAAGAGCGATGGAAGGCACCTGGCTTCCGGTCAGCTTGATCAGGGAACCGCCGAAGAAATTACCGAAACCTACACCGAATGTGGTCATGGCAAGACCCGTAACATTCTGGTTTGCCCGGAGGGTTACCGTGAGGAAACAGTACAGAAGGCCCATCAGAAGGGATCCCGCAAGACAGCAGAGAAGCGGAATCAGGATAGCCAGTACAGGGTTAAGGGCCCCTTCGGTATTACGCTCATAGACAAAGGAACCGATGACGCCGGAAATGGCCCCGACATACATAACACCGGGGATACCCAGATTCAGGTTTCCTGCCTTCTCCGATATGGTTTCTCCGGTACATCCGAATAAAAGAGGTATTGCCTGTGCCACAGCACGGGGGATAAAACTGATCAGATCAAACATTATTTATCTCCCTCCTTTCCGGCTTTCTTACGGAAACTTACTTTATAGTTAATAAAAAATTCACTGCCTATAATAAAGAAGAGGATGATTCCGGTAAGAATGTCACCAAATGACTGATTCAACTGATACATGGAAGAAATCTCACTGGCACCTCTCTCCAGAAATCCCAGCAGGAAACTGGATAAGATCATCCCGCCCGGGTTGAAATGAGCAAGCCAGGCGACCATGACACCCAGGAATCCACGGCCTCCGGCAAGGGTCGTCGTGATGGTATGGTCCGTTCCCGCTACCATAAGAAATCCCGCAAGACCGCATACCGCTCCGGAGATCAGCAGGGTACGGAGAATGATCCGTCCCACTCTCATACCCACATATCTGGCGGTGGAAAAACTTTCTCCCACAACGGAGATCTCATAGCCGTGCTTACTGTATTTCAGATAAATATGCATGGCGATCGTAATTCCGGCAATGATCAGTATATTCAGAAGATACTTATAATTTCCGATCACCGGGAGCCAGCCCTGCATCTGATTCTGGTTGATGATCCCGACTTTTCCGGATCCCTTAGGGACCTCCCATACGATAACAAAGTATGCAACAAGCTGGATGGCAACATAATTCATCATCAGAGTAAATAGTGTCTCATTGGTATCCCACTTCGCTTTAAAGAAAGCGGGAATTCCGGCCCAGATTGCTCCGGCTCCTACGGATGCCACAAGCATGATCAGGATAAGGAGCGGCTGAGGCAGAGACTTCATATAGATCATACAGGCTGCCGTTACCAGAGCTCCGATCAGTACCTGTCCTTCTCCTCCGAGATTCCAGAATTTCATCCGGAAGGCAGGGGTGAGGGCCAGGGAGATACAAAGCAGAATCGCGACTTCTTTACCCAGGATCCAGATCTTTCGCTGGGTACCGAAAGCGCCTTTAAACATGGTTCCGTATACACTTAAGGGGTCCAGTCCCGTCGTCAGGGAAGTGATGACCGCACAGATCACCAGAGCCAGAATAATCGCCAGAATCCTTACTCCCCAGGACTGATACCATTCCATGTGTTTTCTTTTAGTGATATGTATTAACGGTTCTTTATTCTTGATTGCTGTTTTATTATTACTGCTCATCTGAGGCTTCTCCTCCCAGTCTGGTCATCATCATTCCGATCTGTCTCTTATCGGCAGTGGGACCGTCTACGATGCCACTCACTTTTCCGCCGCAAAGTACCAGAATCCTGTCGCAAAGCTCTAACAAAACATCCAGGTCTTCCCCGACATAGATGACCGCAACCCCGTTCTTTTTCTGCTGGTTGATCAGGTCATAGATGGTGTAGGAAGAATTGATATCCAGTCCTCTGACCACGTAAGCGGAAAGCAGTACGGTGGGCGATGCGGAAATCTCCCGGCCGACCAGGATCTTCTGAACATTTCCTCCGGACAGTCTGCTGACCGGCGTGGAAAGTCCGGATGTCTTGACATCCAGTTCATCCACCACCTTCTGGGCCAGTTTTTTCGGTGTTTTATGATCCGTAAATACACTTCGTCCTTTACGGAAGGAACGGAGCATCATATTGTCCGTGATATCCATATTGGCTACCAGTCCCATACCCAGCCGGTCTTCCGGAACAAAAGAAAGGATGACGCCTTTTTCAGCAATCTCAACGGGATTCTTCCCGGTGATCTCTTCTTCCGTCCCATCGTCGTTGATATAAGTGATAGTCCCTCTCCTTACTCTTTTAAGTCCCGCGATCGACTCAAGCAGTTCTTTCTGGCCGCATCCGGAGATACCTGCCACACCCAGGATCTCTCCCGCGTAGGCGGTAAACGACACATCATCCAGCTTCAGGATACCATCCCGGCTTCTGACACGGAGACCTTCCACCCGTATACGGGGTTTAACATTCTTAGGCTCGGGACGTTCAATGTTCAGTTTTACTTCATGCCCCACCATCATGTTGGTCATTTCCTGGGCATTGGTCTCTTTGGTGATCATATCCCCGATGAACCGGCCTTTTCTGAGAACTGCAACACGATCTGAGAGTTCTTCCACTTCATGGAGTTTGTGGGTGATGATCACAATGGCCTTTCCGTCTTTCCGCATGTTGCGGAGAACCGCAAAAAGCTTATCCACTTCCTGGGGTGTGAGAACCGCAGTGGGCTCATCCAGGATCAGAATATCCGCGCCCCGGTAGAGAACCTTCACGATCTCCACCGTCTGTTTCTGGGAAACGGACATATTGTAGACCTTCTGGTCCGGGTCCACATCGAACCCGTAAGTGTCACATATCTCCCGGATCTTCTTTGATGCTCCGGCAAGGTCCAGGCCGCCCGGTTCTTTCAGCCCCAGCACGATATTCTGGGCCGCGGTGAACACATCGATCAGCTTGAAATGCTGATGGATCATTCCGATCCCGTAGGTAAAGGCCTCGTATGTCGAGCTGATGGATACCGGTTCGCCGTCAATGTATATCTGTCCT
>CACZOS010000332.1 GCA_902782815.1 uncultured Lachnospiraceae bacterium
GGGGTTCTGGCTTCTCTCAGCGAAGAGGACGCAGCGGCCATAAAGGACAGTCTTGATGAGGAGGAGATCGCGGAGATGTCTTCCGAAGAACAGCAGGAGCTGATCACCAACATGGGTGAGATTGTGGATAAACATCAGAAGGTTCTGGTCCTGGTTCAGGATAAGCTGGAAGAAGCTGACGCGGATGTGGAGATCGATGAAGAGACCGGAAAGATCACCATGGATAACAGTATTCTCTTTAAAAAGGGAGAGTATAAACTGTCTGATGCAGGGAAGAAGAGCCTGGATGAGTTCTTCAGCGCATATGGTGAAGCTATCCTGGATAAGTCGGTTTCTTCCTATGTATCCCAGATTCAGGTCATCGGCAACGCCAGTTCCGAAGGTGACTATAATTATAACAAAACCTTGTCCCAGAACAGGGCAAAGGAAGTTATGAATTATTGTCTGAACAGCAAGAAGATGGGCTGGACGAAGGATCAGAAGAAACAGCTGAAAGGTAAGATGAAGGCTATCGGTGTCTCCAGCGATAATCCTGTGCTGGATAAAAACGGCAAGGAAGACAAGAAGGCAAGCCGGAGAGTCGAATTTAAATTCATTATGAATATTGACGGTGACACTGATAAAAAATGAAACATTAATATATTTTATTAAAGAAGGTGGAGGAAAATATGGATTTTTCGAACATTGATTATGCACCATGGAAGGTTGTCCGTCTCATCGGACATGGTTCCTTCGGCTCTGTATATGAGATACAGAGGGAGGAATTCGGTGAAGTATACCGGGCTGCGCTGAAGGTCATCTCCATTCCCAAGTCGGATAACGAGATCATGGAAAACCGCGCGGACGGTATGGATAACGAAAGTATGACTTCCTACTACAGCAGTGTGGTAAAGGAACTGACTCACGAGTTCGCCCTGCTGAATAAGATGAAAGGAAACACCAACGTTGTGGGATATGAGGACCACAAGGTGGTTCCCCATGCCGACGGCATCGGCTGGGACATTTATATCCGCATGGAACTCCTGACATCCCTGACCAAGGTTTCGTCAAGGTATGCTTTCAGCCGGGATGAAGTCCTGAAGATCGGTATCGATATCTGTGAAGCGCTGAGTCTTTGTGAAAAGCAGAATATCATCCACAGGGATATCAAGCCGGACAACATCTTTATCTCCGAGAATGGCGATTACAAGCTGGGTGATTTCGGTATAGCCAGAACCGCGTCCAAGACCATGTCCAACATGTCCAGGAAGGGAACGCCCAACTATATGGCTCCCGAGATCTATAAGAATGAACCATACAATCAGAGTGTGGATATCTACTCTCTGGGTATCGTACTCTACCAGCTGATGAACGGGAAGAGACTTCCCTTTATCCCGGTCAATATGACCATTCAGGACAGGGAGGCTTCCCTGGGCAGAAGGCTGAGCGGAGAACCCTTCCCCATGCCTGAGAATGCAGATCCCGCATTTGCCAATGTGATCTTAAAAGCCTGTGCTTACGATCCCAGACAGAGATACAATAATGCGGATGAGATGAAGGCTGACCTCCAGAGGCTGCTGAACGGGAAAAAAGTTCCGCCTATCGATGTGGCAGCGATCATGGCAGATAACGACGCAACGGAAGCCTATGTATCCGGACCGGCCAATCTGTCGGAATCCTTCGTGAACGACAGCGGGACCATGCCGGTTGATGTCATGTCCGGAAACAATGGCTACAGGTTCGACAACGCCCAGCCTGAAAATAATTATAATTACGGCAATGCCAGCCAGAATAATATGTCCGGCGGGAACTACAATTACGGTAATGCCCAGGCTGACAATAATTACAATTACGGCAACGCCAGCCAGAACAATATGTCCGGCGGGAACAACTATAATTATGGTAATGCCCAGGCCGACAATAACTATAATTACGGCAACGCCAGCCAGAATAACATGACCGGCGGCAACGAGTATAATTACGGCAACGCCAGTCAGAACAATATGACCGGCGGCAACGAGTATAATTACGGCAATGCCAGTCAGAACAATATGACCGGCGGGAATGATTACAACTACGGCAATGCCAGCCAGAATAATATGTCAGGCAATCTGCCGGGCGGAAATGACAACATTCCCGGAAATGCCGGGGCAGGACCTGCCGGCGGCAACGTGGGAGAGGAAGGCGCCAACGCTCGTTTCGCCAACCATGTTCCCAATCCCGGCGGAAACGGCGGCGGCCAGACTAAGAAGATGGGGAAGGGCCCCATCATCGGCGGAGCAGTTGCTGCGGTAGCGCTTATTATTCTTCTGGCTTCCCTGATGGGAAGAGGGGGATCGTCAGGCAGCAATACCGCCCAGACCCCGGCTACTCAGGCACCTGCCACGGAAGCGCCTGCCACGGAAGCACCTGCCACTGAGGCGCCGGCTACGGAAGCACCTGCCACCGAGGCAGCAGCTTCCTCCGGACAGTCCTATCTGACGGATAGCCTTGATGATTATATCTTCGAACTGGAAGGCAAATTCTATAAACTGCCTTTCAGATATTCGGATTTCAAGGCTAACGGCTGGTCTCTGGTCAGTACAGATTACAGCCCCGCGACAGAAGAGGATGAGATCACGGCAGGTGAATACGAGATGTACCGGATGTCCAACGGAGCGGTGGAGATCTATGTGGACATCTACAATGCCAGCGGCAATGTGAAGGCACTCAAAGACTGCAATATCGGCGGTATTACAATCGAAGCCAAAGATAACCTTGACTTCAAGGTTGCCGGCGGCCTGACCTGTCTTTCAACGGTTGAGGAGGTTCAGGAGAAATTCGGTATTCCGGATTCCAGCAACACCTATGATACCAACACTACTCTTACCTATAAGACCGGAGATTATTCTGCTGACGGCGAGACCAGGTTCAGTATCTACAGTGACCGGACTACAAACAACAGCATCGAGCTTAATTACCGGCCTGTAACCAAAGAAGATATCACCGAAATATCCAATGAGAGACCGGACTACCTGGCAACCTACAAAGCGCCGACCCAGCTCTCCTCTGATCCGACGGAAACCATCTTCCAGCTGGACGGCAAGCTTTACCAGCTGCCCTGTACACTGAACGAGTTTACCGACGCAGGCTGGACAGTTTCCGAGAAGAAGGTTGACGGTGTCCCGGGGAAGAATAAAGAAAGCTATGCTCTGGAGATTTCCAAAAACGGCTACTCCCTCAATCTGGGACTGGCCAATTACAGCAACAATGCCTGCACTCCGGAAAACTGCGCGGTGTATTCCGTTGATGTAACGAAAACCAACCGTGACGGCAGCATGCCCGCGGATTATATGACCTTCTCCGGCGGATATAACCTGGGAACTTCAGAAGCAGATCTGGATAAGATTCTGGCTTCCTTTGAGAAGAATGATAAAGACGATTACGCATCCTACAATTATTATAATCAGGCCTATACCAAGAAGGTTCGTGTTTACCTGTATCAGGGATCCAATAATTATACCAGCTTTGATGTAAGCCTTGATAATGAGGAATGGAATTACCAGTAATCATTGCCTGGTACGGCAGCTTTGATGATCCGGGATTGACCGATCCCGGACAAGCTGCTGAGTTGAGAGGAGAGAAAAATAATGTTTAAACGATTAAAGAACAGGGCGGCATTTGCGGGGATCCTGGTATTTATTCTGGCCCTTTCCATGATTCTTTCCGGCTGCGGGGCAAAACCGGCGGACAATCCTCCGGCAGATTCTGCCGAGCCCGCTGAGAATCAGGAAGTGCAGGAAGAAACCCCTGCTACCGAGGCGGCCACGACGGAAGCACCTGCCGCTGAGCAGTCTTATCTGACTGACAGCCTGGATGATTATATCTTTGAACTGGAAGGGGTATTTTATAAACTTCCCTTCAGGTATTCGGATTTCAAGGCTAACGGATGGTCTCTGGTCAGCACGGATTACAGTCCTGTAACCGAGGATGACGAAATTACTGCCGGTGATTATGACATGTACCGGATGACCAACGGAGCAGTAGAAATCTATGTGGATATCTATAATGCCAGCGGCAATGTAAAAGCCCTCAAAGACTGTAATATCGGGGGTATCCAGATCGAGGCCAATCAGAACCTTGATTTCAAGGTTGCCGGCGGCCTGACCTGCCTCGCCACAGTGGAGGAAATCCAGGAGAAATTCGGTATTCCGGATTCCAGCAATACCTATGACACCACCACAACCCTTACCTACAGGACGGGAGATTACTCTGAAGAAGGACAGACCACTTTCAGCATCGACAGTGAACGAACTCCCAATAACTACATCGAACTTGATTACCGCCCCACCACCACTGAAGATATCACTCAGGTTTCCACCGAGAGACCGGACTATCTGGCGGCCTACAAGGCGCCGGCTCAGCTCTCCGCTGACCCGACGGAAACCATCTTTGAGTTAGGCGGTAAGCTTTATCAGCTGCCCTGTACTTTGGATGAGTTCACCAATGCAGGATGGACGGTCTCCGAGAAAAAGGTTGACGGTGTGGCCGGCAAGAATAAGGAAAGCTATGCTTTGGAGATTTCCAAGGACGGATATTCCGTCACGCTGGGCCTGGCAAACTTCAGCAACAATGCCTGCATGCCTGAAAACTGTGCGGTATATTCTGTCGATGTGGACAAGGATTTCCGGGACGGAAGTATGCCCACAGATTACATGAAACTTTCCGGAGGATATGATCTGGGAGCCAAGGAGGAAGATCTGGATAAGGTTCTGACCTCCTTTGAGAAGAATGACAGTGATGATTACGCCTCCTACAGCTTTTCCAATCAGGCCTACACCAAAGACATTCATGTCTATCTGTATCAGAGCCCTGATTATCCCAGCATTGATGTAAGGCTGGAAAATGAGGAATGGAATTACCAGTAACTTCCCGCGGGTGGTATCAATATGATCAATACGAACTATGAAGCAGACTGCACATTTTATGTGCAGTCTGGCTATCCTATCGTAAAATTTTCCGATATAAATACGTTTTCCATGCTCCAGTACAAGATTATCTCTGCCAGGGAGATCCAGGGTCTTATGCCCTGTGAATCTCTGGTGGTGGACGGAGATCTGAATGTGGCCTACATGCCCGGTGACAGGGAAGCCCTGGCGGATTCCATCAATAATATGTCCACCGGTCATGTCTACCGGCTGATCTGTATGATGGTGACGGTCATGCAATCTGTGGTTTCTAACGGCTATCTGAGGCTGCAGAATATCCTTCTGGATCCTTCAGCTATCTATGTAAATGACAATATGTCTGAATTACTGCTTACCTACATACCCTCTGATAAGGACAAAAAGAAGGGGGATGTCCAGGCACAGCAGGATATTCTTGAGTTCTTTAACCGGATCATGGAAATGACACCCAGCACCAATTTCCCCGAATGGAGAACCTGCCTGGAGCATCTGTGGGGGAAAAATCTGCGATTCCTGGAGTTCGGCGGTTTTATCATTGCCGCCCTGGGAATGGGATATAAATCCGGGAAGAATCCGGGAAAGAAAGAAAGACCCAGGAAAATGATCCTGCAGTCCACTAATCTGAATCCGCCTCTGACTATCCCTGTTAAACAGGGTGTCACCCGAATCGGAAGATTAAAGGAATTTTCGGATATACCACTGGAACAGTTTGGTGTGATCAGCTCAAGACATTGTGAAATCAGCCTGAAGAAGGACGTCATGTCCGTGAAGGACTTAAAGAGTAAAAACGGTACTTATATTAACGGAAAGAGACTCGAGCCCGGGAGAGAATATCCTCTCAAGGCCGGCGATCAGATCGGTATCGCCTTTTACGTATTTGATGTAAAGGCAGATTAGCAGCCTGTGAGAACTGACGAGGAGTATACTGAATGAAGCCCCATGTATTGTTTGCATCCGCAGATAAAGAATATATTTTCCCTCTGGTATTCCGGCTTCTTTCCGATTTCGGGAAAACGGTCGATTTTGAGGTGGCCAGCCAGGAAGAAAGCCTTTCTGCCATTGCAAAAAGGACAGACAGGATCGATCTGCTGATAGTGGATGAACTGAATATAGATGATGCCATGATCTCCTGCGAATCCATTGCGAAGGTGCTTATCCTTACAGAGGACAAGAAGGGAAGCGGCGAATGGTCATCCATGAAGACATCAGCTGTTTACCGGTATTCTACCCTGGATGTGCTGCATGGGGTGATCGCCACCCATTGTTCGTCCCTGGTTTCCCGTTATTCCAGGAAAAATGTGACCCAGACGGTCATGGTCACCTCCGTGAGCGGGGGCGCCGGGAAGTCCCTGGTAGCTTTCAGCCTGGCCAGGAGCCTTAATCAGGTGGGAAACAAGGCAATCTATATCTCCATGTGCTGGGACCAGGATACGGGACATTTTGTCCATGATCCCCGGTTCATAGACGGGAAGATCTTTGTTCCCACGGAGGAAGGAGAGCCGGATTTCTCCGATTATCAGCAGTATGTTGCCCGGGATGAAGGGCTGGTTTATTTTCCTTTGCTGAACAGTCCGCTATATATGCTGAAGGAAAACCCCGGACTGATTCTGAAACTGATCCGGGCCGTTGCCGAATCAAATGAGTATAATTATATTATCGTGGATACGGATACCATATATGATTCTTACAAATCTGAACTTATCGATCTGTGTTCGGACATGGTGTTTGTCCTGACCCACGGTGAAGGGGAAATCGACAAACTTCATAGTCTGATGGATCATATCGATCTGAAAAGAGATCGGTGCTACTTTATCAAAAATAAGGTAAATTCAGAGGAAGAGAAAGGTTTTGCCACAGACTCTGCCCCCAGGCAGACCCCGAAATATGTGGCGACGATACCGGTGATCAATGCCAGAGACTCAGAGAAGATCAAACAGGTTATCACACAGCCGGATTTTCTGTCTTTGGGATATTTAATACATTGAGGATATTAGATATATATGAAGATACAGTATACCGTCCATTGTACTTCCGGACGTATTCGTCTGGAAAATGAAGATAACTTTTATCTCAACGGAGAGATCAGGGATCTCGAGGACAGAGAGGTGAAAAAAGAAGGTTCCTGTGAGGGGGATCATGCGCTGTTTGCGGTTTGTGACGGACTGGGCGGTGAGGGAAACGGCGAGAAAGCATCCTTTGCCGCGGTAACTATGCTGGAACCCTTCCGTGATGATTTCTGCCGAAGGTCCATGGAATATTTTGATGCCGCCAACCAGGAGATGCATTCTCTTCAGAGAAACAGCCAGTCGGGTATGGACTGTACCTTTACCGGTCTCTATCTCAGCGATTCCGGCTATTACGGATGTAACCTCGGGGACAGCCGGCTTTATCTGCTTCGTGATCAGCAGTTTACCCAGCTGTCGGAGGATCATTCGGAATTTGCGGCCATGCTGCGGTACGGAGTTTTCAAACCAGAGGATTATTATACCAGTAATGCACGGAACCGGCTGACCAGAAGTGTGGGTTGTCTGAGGGAGACTTTGGTTCCCAGGGAAGTATCCGGGGAGACCCTGCTGGCGGGAGATATTTTTCTTCTCTGCAGTGACGGGCTTTGCGGTTATGTTCATGATGATGAGATGTCCGACATTCTGAATAAAGATATGGAGCTTACGGATATGGCAGATGAACTGGTGGGAAGGGCGCTGATCTACCGCAGTGACGACAACATTACCGTGATGATCATCCGGATTCAGGAGGCAGGGCAATGATCTATACGGATCTTACAAAGAAAGCAATGACTCTGGCCTATGAAGCCCATAAGGGGCAGACGGATATGGGGGGTATTCCCTATGTATTCCATCCTCTCCATCTGGCCGAGCAGATGACGGATGAATACACAACATGTATCGCTTTGCTGCATGATGTGATCGAGGATTCCGATCTGACCTTAAAGCAGCTGGAACAGTCTTTTCCGCCCCAGGTGACAGAGGCGGTCAGTGTGCTTACCCGGGATTTTGATATGGCATATATGGATTATATCCGGCTGGTGTCGGAAAATCCTTTGGCAGTCAGGGTTAAACTGGCTGATCTGGAACATAATCTGGATTCCACACGTCTTCCCGAAAAGCCCGATGACGTAAACAGATCAGTCTCTCTCCGGAAACGTTATGAGCATGCCAGAGAGTATCTGCTCGCCCGGAGCAGAGAATAAAAATGAACAGATACAACCGATTATTCATGAAGGAGTGGCCGTTTTTGAAAAATTTAAACGGTGCTCCTTCATTTTTATGTTGATTCTCTTTTTGTTTTCGTGTAAGGTATTGGTATTAGACAGGGGTTGTTAAATCCACCCGGATTTCGACGCCGTATACAGGGAGGAACAGGAATGAATGATTATAGGGAAGTGAAAAACGGAAGACTGTATTTTGACGGATGTGATATGACGGAGATTGCCGGGGAATACGGGACTCCTTTATACGTTATGTCCCATTCCGTGATCATGGATCGGATCATGGAGTTAAAGAGAGATTTTATCGATAAATATCCGGGCTCCAGAGTAGCTTATGCATCAAAAGCTTTCTGTACCGTCGGAATGCTGGAGATACTGAAAAAGGAAGGACTCTGTCTTGAGGTGGTATCCGGCGGAGAACTTTATGCTGCCCGCCAGGTAGGCTTCCCCGGAGAAAGGATAGAGTACAACGGAAACAATAAACTGCCTTCCGAGATCGATGAAGCCGTGGAATACGGTGTGGGAAGGATCATTGTGGACGGCTTTCAGGAGGTTCCTCTCATCATCGATTCCTGCAAAAAGTTCGGTAAAAAAGCTAATATCATGATCCGCATCACACCGGGAGTAGCAGCCAGTACCCATGATTACATTGTGACCGGAAAACTGGATTCCAAGTTTGGTATTCCTCTGGATGAGGAAGTCCTCTTCCCCATAGTTAAACAGGTGATCGAGTCCGACTGCCTGGATTTTATCGGTCTTAATATGCATATCGGATCCCAGCTTTTTGAGTATGATGCCTTTCTGGAATCCCTGGATGTGCTTATGGACTGGGCAGCCAGGATCAAAGACACTTTTGGTGTGGAGATAAGGGAAGTGAATTTCGGCGGAGGTTTTGGCTCACGCTACAAAGATGAGGATGTCAAACCCTATCACTTTTTCCTGGATCCTCTGATGAAAAGACTCAGGGAAAGGGCAGAGGAGATAGGCATCCCCTGTCCCAATGCGGTGATCGAACCGGGACGGTCTGTGGTGGCAGAAGCAGGAATGACCCTTTACACCGTGGGACAGATCAAAGAGATCAAAGGGGTAAGAAAATATGTATCCGTTGACGGAGGTATGGGTGAGAATATCCGTGTGGCTCTGTATCAGGCGGTATACGATGGAATCGTTGCCAACCGGGCAGAAGAGAAACCGGATGAGAAAGTAACGATCTGTGGTAAGTATTGCGAATCCGGAGACATGATCATCTTTGACCATATGGTTCCCCACACCATTCGCATGGGAGATATTTTTGCCACCTACACCACAGGAGCCTACGGCTATTCCATGGCTTCCAATTATAATAATAATCCTGTTCCCGGCGTTGTTCTTCTTAAGCAGGGAAAGAGCGCCTGGATGGTGAAACCCCAGACTTACGCTCAGATTATCGAGAACCAGCTGATCCCGGAAATAATCTGACCGTTCAAAAGATTTCTTCATGTTTTTGATGCATTTTTTCCCGAATGATGGTACATTATTAGTAGGAATAAAAGGATTTGCGGAGGCGGATTATAATGAAACCTATTGAAGCGATAGAGAAGAGACAGTCCATCAGAGAATTTCGGAAATTAAAGCTTACTGAAAAACAGATCAATGAAATCAGAGACTATTATACTTCCATTAAAGCCCTGGTTCCCGATATTGAAACGGAACTGGTGATCTCCACCGGGGATGACGCCAAAATCCGGCTGGAAGGTTCTGCGGGTTACCGTGGACATGCTTTCGGCGCACCTGCTTATCTTACTATCCTGTCTGAAAAAAAGGAAAATTATGTTTTAAATGCAGGTTTTATTGCGGAGAACCTTATCCTTAAA
>CACZOS010000333.1 GCA_902782815.1 uncultured Lachnospiraceae bacterium
CATCAATGATGAGATCGACAAGCTGCGCCACAGTGCCACCGCCGCACTCATCGAGCGTAGGGATGTGATCGTGGTGTCCTCGGTATCCTGCATTTACGGGATCGGGAGCAAGAAGGATTATGAGGAGATGATGATTTCTCTCCGCCCCGGTATGGAGATGGAGCGGGACGACCTGATCCACCGGCTGATCGATATTCAGTACACCAGAAATGAACTGGATTTCAAGCGGGGAACTTTCCGTGTAAGGGGAGATGTGGTGGAGATCGTTCCGGTATCCACTTTCGAAGATGCCGTGAGGATAGAGTTCTTCGGAGAGGAGATCGACAGGATCCTTCAGGTGGATCTTCTCACCGGGGAAATCAAGGCAGACCTGAAATTTGCCGTCATTTTCCCCGCTTCCCACTATGTGGTTCCGGAAGAGCAGATCGAGCGTGCGGTGAAGACCATCCGGGCTGAACTGGCCGAGCGGGTTGCCTGGTTGAAGGAGAACGACAAGCTGCTGGAGGCCCAGAGGATTGCCGAGAGAACGAATTTTGACGTGGAGATGCTGAAAGAAACAGGTTTCTGTTCGGGGATAGAGAATTATTCCCGACACCTTACCGGTCTGGCTCCCGGGGCTCCTCCCTATACTCTTATTGATTTCTTCGGGGATGATTTCCTTATGATCATAGATGAGTCTCACATCACCGTTTCCCAGGTAAGAGGAATGTATGCCGGAGACAGGTCCCGGAAACAGACCCTGGTGGATTACGGTTTCCGCCTGCCCTCCGCCCTGGATAACCGGCCCCTGAATTTCAGCGAGTTTGAGGACCGCATCGACCAGATGCTTTTTGTCTCCGCCACGCCTAATGTCTACGAGAAAGAGCATGAGCTGCTCCGGGCGGAACAGATCCTCCGCCCCACCGGGCTTCTGGATCCCGAGGTGGAAGTGCGGCCGGTCAAAGGACAGATCGATGACCTGCTCAAGGAGATTCACAGGGAAACGGCCAGAGGGAACAAGATCCTGGTCACCACCCTCACCAAAAGGATGGCGGAGGATCTTACCGCTTACCTGAAAGAGATGGATGTCAAGGTAAAATACCTTCATTCCGATATCGATACGCTGGAAAGACTGCAGATCGTCCGTGACCTCCGGCTGGGCCAGTTTGATGTCCTGGTGGGAATCAACCTCCTGAGGGAGGGCCTGGATATTCCGGAGGTGGCTCTGATTGCCATTCTGGATGCGGACAAGGAAGGTTTTCTGCGTTCGGAGACCTCCCTGGTGCAGACCATCGGCCGTGCCGCCAGGAATGCCGAGGGTCATGTGATCATGTACGCGGATACCATGACGGATTCCATGCGGGCCGCCATCTCCGAGACAAACCGTCGTCGTCAGATTCAGATGGCTTATAATGAAGCCCACGGGATCACTCCCACCACCATCCGGAAAGCTGTCCGGGATCTGGTTTCCATCACCGCTGATGAGAACAAGACCAACAGTACCGGTTTGCTGAAGAAGGACGCGGAGTCCATGAACCGTAAGGAACTCAAGGAAGAGATGGCCAGATTGAGCCGTAAGATGAATCAGGCGGCTGCCGAACTGAATTTCGAGGATGCCGCCCTCTACAGGGATGAACTGAAGAAGCTGCGGAAGGCCTATGAAGAATACGACGGATAGACGGATTGCTTCCCCGCAGAGACCGTGTAATAAGAAGAAAGATTTGTTTCAGATACAAGAGAGATTTAGGGAATGAGTGAGAAGAAATATATAAAGATACGCGGGGCGAAAGAACATAACCTGAAGAATCTGGATGTGGATATCCCCAGAAATGAACTGGTGGTCCTGACGGGTCTTTCCGGTTCGGGCAAATCCTCCCTGGCTTTTGATACCATTTATGCGGAAGGTCAGAGAAGGTATATGGAATCCCTCTCCTCCTACGCCAGGCAGTTCCTGGGACAGATGGAAAAACCGGACGTGGATGAGATCCAGGGACTTTCTCCGGCCATCTCCATCGACCAGAAATCAACTAACCGCAACCCCAGGTCCACAGTGGGTACCGTGACGGAAATCTATGATTACCTTCGCCTGCTCTATGCCAGGATCGGGACTCCCCACTGTCCCCGATGCGGGAAAGTCATCAGCAAACAGACGGTGGATCAGATGGTGGACCAGATCATGACCCTGCCGGAACGGACCAGGATCTTGCTGCTGGCCCCCATGGTAAGAGGACGGAAGGGAGAACATGCCAAGCTGCTGGAACAGGCCAGGAGAAGCGGTTATGTCCGTGTCCGGGTGGACGGGAATATGTATGAACTGTCCGAGGAGATCCGTCTGGATAAAAATATCAAACATAATATTGAGATCGTGGTTGACCGTCTGGTGGTCAAAGAAGGGATAGAACAGAGACTGACGGATTCGGTGGAGACGGTCATGGGTCTTTCCGGAGGCCTTCTGATCGTGGATGTGATCGACGGGGAACCCATTCATTTCAGCCAG
>CACZOS010000334.1 GCA_902782815.1 uncultured Lachnospiraceae bacterium
GTGTCTGCCGTCTTCTAATTTATAGTCAATCTTTTCCCTCTTATTACACCTTTCTGATGATGTTCTTGCATTATATTCAAGTTTCCATTCTTTGCTGCTTCTGGGCGGATCATTAAAAAGTCTTGGATTATCCTTCAGGACAAGATGGACAGTTCGACCGTAGACGGCATCCGAACAGGGATGCTCACAGGTACAGGCCGGAGACCCCCCGGCAAAACTGATCCTGGGACATTTAAATTTGGTCCGGCCTTTTGCTGTTTCAGTTCCATCCCTGCGCATTCGAAAGCCTTCTTTACAGATGGGAACACCATCGTCGTCAATTGTGAAGTCTTCTTTATAGACCGGTGGGCGTCCGCCTTTTCCGTTTAGGTCAATGAACGGTTGGATACCATGATCTCGACAGTATTCATAGTAAGCCATGGAGTCATGGGCCGAGTCGAGCAGAAGCTTTTTGACATGGGCTTCCGGAAAGAACTGCTGCATGGAGAAGTAGTTGTACAGAAATCCATGTGAGTCATGCCGGGAAGCCGGCCCAAGGAAAGGAAAAACCGGAAGGTCGCTTTCGGAGTCAGACGCCGTGAGCATGTAGAGATCATATCCGAAATAATAATGATTTCTGTGGGAATCCCAACCAACGTTGCAGTCCGGCTGACGGTAGATTCGGTTGCATTTACAGTCACGGATCCCTTTTTCGAGACAATCACAGGTACGGATCTTTCGCTCCCTTGCCCCAGTATAAACAGGGGTTCCGTCACCGGATACGGCAAGGTTCTCCAGATCGATCAATCCCTCATTAACGGATTTATCCAGGAACTGGGATCTAAAGATCTCGAAGAGACGTTTCGCCGGAGCAAAATCCTGAGGTGGTTGAATTTCAAATTTCGCCAGGAGCTCATAGACGGTCACTTTATCAACCGGGGCTGCCTTTTCGCCTTTCTTCTTTGGTTTTTTCGGCTTCACCTTCGGAGGGTGGAGTGGATCGGAAAGGTTATTCTGATCGGACAGCCAAAGGCGCCGGATAAAGTCATAGAAAGTCCCGACACCTGGTGTATCGCCGACAGTAAACCCAGAGAGGATGGCATAAAGATAATTTTGTTTCAGAGATGAAGCCCAGGAAGTAAGGGAAGGGACCTTGAACTTCATAGATAGCAAATAAGAACGAAGCATATCGGAAGGAAGTCTTGGCTTCGGGCCGAACACGGAATAACGATCCTGCATGATCTGATCCACAGGTGAAAGGTCAAGGTCCAGGAACTGTGCCAACACTTCCCAAGTGGCAGGATCAAAAGAAGTATCTGCGTCTGGATAATACTTACGGAGTTGAGTCAGGACCCGGTCCTGATAGGCGGAATGGCCGCCGATGTTAACAGGTTTCAAAGTGTGCACCTCCAATCAAGAGCGTATTTGCTTCTTAATTGAAGGGCGCGCCTCGCCGCCTCTGGCGAGGTAGAGCCGTCAAGGCGCGCCGCACATTTTTGCCCTCATGTCAACTGTTTTTTGCAGAAAAAGTGGGGGAATTTTAAAAATGGGACCTCTGAAAGCTCGTGTTTATGCGGCTCAGAGATTCCGAGAGTCTATATTGGAGGAACGGGTGGCTGAGTATGGTGGAAAGCTGGGGCCATATTCGGAATATGGCTGGGGAGAACATAAAGGCCGGGAGGCATGGTGACGGAGAATGTTACCGGTCTGTGATCTGAGATGTAAGACACTCTCGGGATATATATGCTGAAAAATAAAAAGATCAGAATTGTCAGAGAGGAATGAACATGAGACAGGAAACGAAAAGGGAAGTCTCTTCCCGGTCGCAGGACCATGAATATTTCTGCGGTCTGTTTCAGGCAGAAGAGGCGAAGACAGCCGCAGTGATTACGGTAAGCGACCGCAGCGCAGCGGGACAGCGGGTAGATGAAAGCGGTCCGGCAGCCAGAGAAATGCTGAAGAATGCAGGATATCAGGTGTTAGAAACGCTGGTGATCCCGGATGAGCCGGAAATGCTGAAGAAAGAACTGATCCGTCTTGCCGATGAACGGCAGGTGTGCCTGATCGTTACCAGCGGTGGGACCGGATTTTCCATGAGGGATCAGACA
>CACZOS010000335.1 GCA_902782815.1 uncultured Lachnospiraceae bacterium
CAGTTTTAATATCTTGCCGGTACCGAAAATCTCCTTATCAAAAAGTGTTAAGATCACGAATAAATTACACCTTACTTTTCTCGAGGATTTAGCAAGAAATTCTTTGTTGAGAAAGTGAATTTCTCTTACGCCAATCACTCTAAGTTTACCATTTGCAAAAAAAGTCCCGGACGGTGGCCGCAAAACCACCGCACGGGACTTTTGAAATCAGTTTTTATTTTACATTGACAAAAAACTTAATAGCTGCTCGTCTGGATTTCTCCGGGATTTCATTTCCCTTATCGTCATATACAAGATCTGAGCTGGCGTATCCCACAGATTTGGCAACCTTTTTAAGCTGTTCCTTCTGTTCAGGCGTCATCCCATTTTTCTCGCTTTCCAGACAATAGTTCATGATGGCCTTGGCTCTGTTTTCTGAAAGCGTCTGATTATGCTCTTCTTCTCCACTGGAATCCGTATGTCCTTCAAAAGAGACTTCCGCAATGGAATCTGAATACTTATCCCCGAAAATAACTGAAGCATAAGCCCCCATAAACCGGTCAATATATTCTTTTCCTTCATCGGACAGGTCATAGGAATCAAGACCGAAAAGAACATCGTTGCCCATTACGATCTCACCGGTTGTGTCATTGATATCCACATCAATTCCGGCTGATGTAAATGCTGTTTTCAGTTCGGCCAAAATGTCATCTCTGATTATTTTTGCTGCTTCGATAGCAGTATCATCAACCGATCCTATCGTTCCCGATATAATGTTGTCCTGCATTCCGCCGTAATATAAATCAGGCAGCAGGTAGGTAAACCTATGCATTATACCATTTTCAAAATCAAGGATCAGGTCTGTATCCCCGTTCACCTCAAGGATTTGCTCTCCCTTGGGATCCTCAGACCCGAGATCAAATGACATCACCATCGGCCTGAGGGAAAAGGTTTTGTAAACCAGCTTATTGTCCGTCTTCTCATAAACACCATCAAAGGTCATCTCATCATATGTTGCTTTCCCGCACATATGATCACTGCTGTCCATGGTGAATATACCTGTTGTATCTTCAGATGAGGCACCGACTATGACACAAT
Source organism: uncultured Lachnospiraceae bacterium (assembly GCA_902782815.1). Lineage (GTDB taxonomy): Bacteria > Bacillota > Clostridia > Lachnospirales > Lachnospiraceae > Anaerobutyricum. Next base: position 1,078 of record CACZOS010000335.1, read on the forward strand.
CGCCCAAAGGAGCCTCATTTTCATACGGATTGACTGCTGCTACCGTCAAAGCAGCATCCTTATAATGAAGCACGATATCCTTTTTAATCTCCTGTGACTTTAAAACCGTTGTGGTCAGATCCTGATCCGCTGCCAAACCTGCTTTTTCCATTGCATTGAGTGTGTTGCCCAGAACAGTCAGCCCGGTGTCTTCCATTCCGATACCAAAGTAAGGTTTAATTTTAAACGAAATCTCCGGTGCAGATACATCAAAACTGATGCCGCCTTCGGCTGATGACTCGCTTTCGGTCGCAGCCTCGCTTTCGATATCTTCAGAGACAAAGGTTGCCGCTGTGATCTCCTCTGCTGCCTTCGCATCCTCCTCTCCCGAACCCGGATTCTTCTGATCCTGGCTGCCGCAGGCTGTCAGGCCGAAAATACATAGCATAATTAATAGTAGGGCTTTAAACAGTTTCAATATAAACACCTCCTGAAAATCTCCCGATTTACTCCGATTTCAATCAGATATTTTAACATATTTGTTATATTTTTTCAACTATCACAGGTGTTCTATAAAGCTCCCTGTCCTGCCAATACCACCAGGACGGTTTTCAGAAGAATTCGAAGATCCAGACCGAAATACCAGTGGGTGATATAATGCGTATCCATCTCCACCACTTCTTCAAAATCATTTATCTCACTTCGTCCGCTGACCTGCCACACACCCGTTATCCCCGGTTTACATGCCAGTCTGGCACGATGATGATATTCATAAGTCTCCCACTCATCCACTGTCGGGGGCCGGGTTCCAACCAGACTCATCTGCCCCAGCAATACATTAAAGAACTGTGGAAATTCATCAAGACTGGTTCTTCTTATAAAATCCCCGATCCCTTTCCTGCAGGTTCCATCGGGAAGAATCACATTTCCGATTACTCTGGGGTCATTATCCATTTTAAACATCCGGCAATCCTTGACACGGTTCCGGTCCATCAGCATCTTTTTCTTCTGATCGGCGTCCATGCACATGGACCGCAGTTTATACATTTTGAAACGGCGTCCATTCAGTCCGATACGTTCCTGAGAGTATAAAATCGGGCCGGGTGATGCTTTTTTAATGATCGGACCAAGGATCAGCATAAGAAAGAGGGCGATCAAACTCCCGAACAATCCGCCGATAATATCCAGACAACGTTTGGCAATCCGTTCACCTAATGTTGCGTAATTTAAGGAGGATGTCAAAACGGTCTCCCCACCTATTTTTTCCACAAAGTTCTTACAACGCTCCCCAAAAACAGCCGGTACATGATAATGGATAGGAACTCCCATCTGTACACATGCTTCCATCAGTTCCGCAACCCCGGGATCCGTGACCAGACAATCAATATAGACAGAATCCACCGAATTCTGGCAGATGTACGCCGCTGCCTCATCGATGAAAGCTACAACCGGCACACCGTCAATCTTGATCTGTTCACTTTCTCTGTTCAGAATAATGCCAATAATCTCATTATTTCCTAGTGGATCACGGTTAATCTGTTCCATGGTTCTCTC
>CACZOS010000336.1 GCA_902782815.1 uncultured Lachnospiraceae bacterium
AGCAGACAATCATATCTATGATCAGCTTCAGCCATTTTATACCTCCATTATGAATAGATTTTTTCCAAAAAACATCTATTTTGTTAATCTGCAAAAAACAATCACTGCATCCCGGCCGGAGCCCCAAAAGCCCGGATTCTCAGCAAGACAAGTACAGGGATACGGTTTTGTCGAGCAATTAAATTTAGCACAATCAAATTGCTTTGTCCAGTTCCAACGGGAAAAAACATTTCGTGTCATATCTGATAAGTCGTCTCCGCCAAAGCATTTCCGCACTTTTGTCAGACGGAACATAATCATCAAAAAATGCTTAATGAAGTTCTGTAAAGATTAAAAGTCAGCACAAAAGGCAGGAAAGAAATCTGGCCCCATGAGATTTATTCCTCACAGAGCCAGTCTATATAACCTGTTTTACAAGAAGTTACACTTCGCTGATTTCTCACGCCGTCTCTTCAGCATGAAACCTGTTCCGGAAATTGCCATCAGCAAAGCTCCGAAAAGATAAATCAGCCTCGTGCCCGGACCTCCGGTGTAGGGAAGTTCTGCTCCCGGTATATTTTTGATAGTGAGTGTGTAACCATTGACGTTATCACCATCCAACGCCGCCTGCGGATTCGTCGACCCCGGAGTTCCGGTTTCATTCGTCAGCGTGACAGCTCCGTTTTCAACGGTAAAGTACACGTATTTCGTCATAATGACATAACCCTCAGGAGCAATTTGCTCCTCCAGGCGGTAGCGGCCGTTCGTCAGTGATGGCAGAGCTGCCGCTGCGACCGAACTCATATCGATCAAGCCATCCTCACCCATATCCACCCAGACATTTCCTGCATTCAGCGTCATCAGCTTGAATGTTGCGCCCGGGAGAGGATTACCGGAATTATCTTCTTTTTTCAATGCCATCGGCGGACACCTGTTGATAACAGTTATGGTATATGTGACTTTGCCGGGATCCGAAGTGGTATCTACTGTCATCTCTGCCTCGCCTTCGGGATAATATCCCTCGACAAGACTGATCATGCCTGTATCACTGATCGTAAAACGGATATGTTCCGACAAGGCCTCGTAACCTGAAGGAGGCGCAGTCTCCCTGAGCTCATAAGTGCCGGGCGGCAGAGTGTCATCCAGCTTTGGAACAATGCCGTCTGCTCCTGTTGTCAGACTGTCGTATCCATTCTCCGGATTTACATCTATGCCTGTATGGCCTCCCACTGTCTTTTGCTTGTGAAGTGCAAATGTCACTCCGGACAGGGCCTGACCGCTCTGATTCTTTTTAACAACCTTGAACTCATACTTCCTGTTTTGAACGGTGTAGGTGGGCATTGTGTCTCCCTCCGCCGGAGTATAACTATGAGTTTCTCCGTTTTCATCCACAACAGTCAGTGTATCTCCCACCAGTGTGAGCTGAATAGGCTGCTGGATTCCCTGATATCCCTGCGGCGAATTTGTTTCCATCAATTCGTAGGTATAGGTCTGACCGGGCAGAAGATAAGCTTCTGTGACCAGTCCATTCTCATCAGAGGTATATGTACCAATCAAGGTTCCGTCTTTGGTTAACCTGAATTTCGCATTAGCCAGCGGGGTGTCTCCATCCATTTTAAACAATTTGACACCGGGGCGCTTGTTCTCCGCCTCGAAAACGTGAACATTGGAGCCCGGTTTGATTTCGCCGTCATCATAGGAGACGGTATATTCATACCCCGTGCTCTCATTCTGTCCGATCTGCCTGCCCGCTATAATTACAGTCCCCTTGTCGCCAACAGGCGTGACCGTACCGTGGTTCGTTACGGTACCGTCGCTGCTCACTGTCGGATTTGCGTTTCCCAGCGTCACTTCACGTACTTTGTAGTTGGCAAAAGGCACATTGCTGACGGGCAAATGCTCAAAGTACCAGTACAGTGTCTGAGGGTTCGCCGAATAGGGAAGCTGACGAACAGTAATAATATTGTTGGAAGCATCTTCGACAAGTGTCAGATTTCCATTTCCGTCATCTGTAAACACTGCAAAATAGGTCGGCGCACGATCTGCCATATACCTTTTATCGGACCACGCCTTGTTGATACGCAGGCCGAAACCCTTCAGATTGCATACCTCCACATGGGGATTGGATTCGATGACACCTTTTACAATGGCATCATAGTTATCTTCGCCTGCTGTACCGGCTCCGTCCTCGTAAAGAACATATTTCTGCCTCGAGTATCCGTCCGGAATTTCAGAATCCCGCTCCTCGATTTTATACTGTGTCCCGACCAGAACCTCTCGGATCTCCACGGTATAATCGACCGGTATTTTTGTAATAGCCCCGTTTATAGAGGAGTGGAACGTTGCAGCATACTTTTCCTGGTCGGTCAACTGTGTAAAATCAATTTTTCCCTCACCCAGAGACACAAAACCGGGTGTTTCAAGTGTCGAGTCCCACTTACAGTATTCCCCCATATTGTTCTTCACATGGTAGGTCTGCATATTGGCCGCTTGCAGCTCGCCAAATTCCGTCCCCAGGGACAGACGGAAGTTAAATGGTGTATCGTCCTGTCCGTGGTGAATCCTCGTCACACCGTCCTCTGCATAGAGCACCTTCTCGAACGTCAGTGTCTTGAGCGCATCCGGAGCTACATGGTTTACATAAGTAACCCGCGGTCGAGCCTCCGTTGTCCTGGATGAGAGGCTGTAATCATATCTGCCGTTTCCGCTGTTTTTCTTTTCTGTTAAATTCTCATCCTCCTTCACGCTGACACTGTCATAAATAGATTTGTTCACGCCGCATTCAACAATCCGGTAATTAATTGCAGAATCCGGTACTGCTATATCAGCGACCTCTCCCGGTTTCAGGAAAAACACGCTATCATAGGTGACTCCTCCGATCTCACATGTGTCTCTATGCTTGACCGGTTTAATCGAGTCCTTATAGTAAACGTTTATATTCGATGCCCCCTGTGTCAATAACTGTTCTTGGGGAATGTCTCCCTCGTGTTCAGGTGGCAGTGTGTAGTAAATCTGATAGGGGAACTCCGCCTGGAAGGAATCCGGATTGCTCACGCCATCCAGCTCCTTTCTCAGCAGCACATGGCCCTTTCTGACAGACGCAAGATTGAAGCGCATGTGCAGGTTTGATGCTCCGGCACCGCGCTCCATGTAGAAGATCTTCATGGAATGCTGTGTATATTCTTTGAAAACTGTCTTTCCTTCGTCGAAATACTCCGCCAGGAAAGCGGCGACCTCATTATCCGTAGCGTTCGGTTTCCGTTTTTTATAATTACTCTCAAAGACCTCTCGCAGGGTAGTATCCACCCCGTGTACCTTTACCTCACCCGTCGCAAAGTTGACCGAGCCAGGCACGGCACTGTGCATGCCGCCCAGGTCTATGACCAGTTCGCCATCCACATAGAGCCAAAAATCGTCGTCACCGGTAAATTCAAAGATAATATCATGCCCCCAGTCGTCAAGTCCATCCGGCGTCTGAGTAAAGGAGGCTTCAAGCTCCATTCCGAAAAAGGTGTTTGCCTTTTCATTGCCATGTGCTATGGAGTACAGCTGTTCGTACTTTCTGGGGGTCCCATCCGGCAGCAATCCGGTATTCTGGTGATCAGACCTGAAATCCGCCAGTGCACTGTAAAGATTTTTTCCATTCACAACAGCAAATACCCCCGGCTTCAAATCATTGAACGGGAAAAACTGTCCGTGCTTCAAAGTCGATTTGTTTCCGCCGGCATCGTAGGTCCCCAATTCTTTATATACTTTGAAATTTTCGCCGTGCAGACTTGCGAAATTCTGCGTGCTGTCATATTCAAAATAACCGGTCTCATCGTAAGTACTCTGTATAAACAGATGGTTGACATCTATCAAACCGCTGCCATACAGCCCGGAGAGTGATTGTCCATTATTAGTGACCGTGGGATATCCGTTCGTCAGATTAGTGGATAACAGCCCCTGTTTGAGAACAGCCGCATTGCCGGAATAAGCTGCATCATCGTTATTCCCCAGAAAATCACTCATCTCTTTGCGTGAAGCAAAGTCGATCATCTTCATACTGATGCTGTGCAGCTTATTATTCACCGTATCGACAGTTGTCAGTTCATCGCCCGTGGGGATGTCCTGTACGATCGCAAAATAGAAGTCTTGTGCTTCTTTCAATGGGCAGGAAACGATACTATGCATATCCGTGGTGTCTGTTTTCAAACCGGTATAGGCATATTTGTCATCATCCCAGACTACAACAGAAGAATAGTACTGGCCGTTGCGGCGTCCGTCCAGGTTGATGCCGACAGGGCTATCTGACAGAACCTGTCCGCCGGTCTCCCGCGGTGAGATAAACTTCTCTGAATACTCGTTGTACAGTTCATAATAGAAGTTGGGATCCGTCGTTCCTTCCTGGTAATATTCCACAAAGTCCCACAACAATGAATTAAACTGACCGCCAACCCACTGAATATGGTCGCCGCTCTCATAAACTGTAACAAGGCTTCCGTCTGAATCCACGGCATAATAATCGTATTTCTTTGTTTCATTATTCCAGACGCGGGTATAGACGATTACCTTTGACCCGTTCGTGACTGTAGAATCAGAAACACTCACCTTTCGGGCAGTATGCGTCATAAAATATTCACTGGTCAATTCCGAAAGCATTACGAAATTCAGCCATTCACTGCCTGCCTCACCGCCGATCGAGAACCCTCTGGAAAGCGTCTCTCCCTGGCCTGTCGTTTTGTAGGTGAGCATCTGCCCACCGCATTTCAGGCTGATTTGCCCGCTGTGACTGCCGGTTCCGGGAATGATCTGGATCTTGCACAGATCGTCCGCCGTCGAGACGAGCGACACGCCGCTGTCATCGATCCTGAGATACTTTTCTTCCCCGCCTGCAGATGCTCGCAGGTAATACAGATCGTCGCTGATCCACGCAAAAGACCACATGGTGATATCACTGTCATTGGAAACAAACAACTGGTTGGCATTATTTTCAGCTGACATAACCGTCAATACATTTGCATCCAGTGTACCCGCGGCTTCTTCACTCGCCATGACCGCTTTACCTGTCGGTTCACCGCTCCAATTCATGAGGCCATAGGATTTACCGTCAAGGGAGTAAGGATCCTCCTCGATGGTCGGAGGATGTACCAGTTTAATCTGTATATTACTATTCGCTGCGTTGTTATGATCTTGATATAGGCGTATACCTTTGCCGCTTCCGGAATATTGGAGCCAACGGTTTTCTTCTTTCAGCTTAATATAAAAGCGCTTTTTGTCTCCTCCCACAGCACTCAGCACAAATACCGACGCATCAGACGCAGCAGATGTCAGGGTAATATTATTTTGTTTAGCGGTCGCTTGTTTAATATAATTCCCGTCTTTGATCCTGATCCGATACTCATTCTCTGTACCTGCAGGTTCAAAAATCCATTCGGCTGCGTCTGAAAGATCACTTGGATCAGTAAGTTTCAATACATTATTTTGCAGTGTGCTCTTAAAGTATTCCTCACCTGCGCCTTGCCGATTTATGGAAAGGTACAACGGTTCCCCGTCAGCAGCAGCCTCACTCAGATCTGAAAGCGTCTCTAAAATGCTGCCCTTCACACTGCCGGCTTCCGGTCCCTGCACGATGGCATAGGCCGAAAAGCCATCCGCCACAAGGCAAACAGTTTCACCGTCGACCTCAACGTTCTCAATCACATCTCCTGTCGAGCTGTCATCTGCGAAGTGAACTACCTGCACAGGCACATCCATTTCCTTATCTGCCAGTTCTATTTTCACGTCAACCGGTGCACTGATAGTAACCTTTTTCCCATTCCTGTCAGCAATCTTGATGTCAAAGAGCCTGATATACCCCGCACTTCCCTCTTCCATCCCCAGAGCAGTTTCTGTATTTGCTACATAGGTATCATAGGCAGAGGAGTCCTCTGTAATCTCCTCAACATGCAATTCCGCCCCATCGGGAATCCCGGCTTCCGGCCCGCAGGTCACGGTCACTTTATAATTGCGCCCATCGCTGGCAAGTACAGTATCCTCCATCGTTGTTCTGATAACCCCATAGATCGAGAATCCGGGCGCCTCAAAGGACAGCTCAGTCCCCTGTTCCGTTTTGGGAAGGACAGGGCTGACCTCTACGTTCTCCACGATTTCACCGGTACTTTTCTCGTCTGCAAAATGCACGACCCTGGTCGTGGCTTCTGCATCTTCGGGGGGATCCTGCTCCGCCAGGTCGATCTTCACATCCACGGGCGCGGCAATGATCACTTTTTCCTTGGTCTCTCCAACAGTTTCGACGATCTTGATGTCAAAGAATCTTGCGTAGCGGAAATCGGTAGTCTCCATCTCGAGGGCTTCGCCGGTCTTCTCCAGATACTCCTCATAGGCAGCACCCTTGTCTTCCGCCCCGGGCTCGGGCAGGATCTCGCTGACCTCCAGTTCCGCCCCTGCGGGAATGCCCGCCTCCCGGCCGAAGGATGCACGTACCGTATAGTCCGGGCCATCGAAGACAAGTTCCCCAGCGACAGCTTTTCTGACGGTTTCCTCCGCAGTCTGTCCCCATGCATTCGATGCCGCATCTCCGGCAGCTTCTGCAGCCTGGTCCGCAGTATATGCAGGATTGGCAGAATCAACGGACGCAGTGCTCTGCTGCGTCTGATCATCCTCCGATGTGCTTCCGCTGTTTTTGTAGCATTTATCAGTGTGTATATGTACTTCTTGTCCGCAGACAAGAACCTTTTCATAACAGGACGCGCTATGCGTATGTCCCTCTGTTTCCTCAAGAGAGCATGTCAAAATCCTGCTCTCTTCGTAACATTCATCTGTATGTGAATGTTCCGCAAGAGTGCAAGTGAGATTTCCTTGGCTGTCATAGCATCCCTCACCATGGGAGTGTTCCTTCTCTCCGCAAATCAGGCGCTCTTCTACTGTATAGCACTGATCTGTATGGTGATGTGCCTCCTTTTCCTCCTGTCCGCAGACAAGCTCCTCCTCGTAACAAGAGTCGTCGTGTTGGTGCTCTTCCATACCGCAGCTCACATTCTTCTCCATGCTGATCGCAGGAAGAACCAGGGCAAAGGTTGTGCAGAAGACCGTTACACAGGAAAGGAAGCAGAGCAGACGATTCCAGAATCGACGTCCTTCTCTGTTCTGTAGTTTTTTTCTCGTTCGTTCTTTCATAGTAAAATTATTTCCCGGTCCATGTATTCCACAGATATTCATAGGTAATCATGACTGATCGGGAGTCATATGCTTCGCATATGCGAAAAAGAAATTTTAAATATATAAAATGCAGCGGCTTTGGAATGCAAAGCCGCTGTGAGGATTCCTGTATGTACTCTGCGCATACATGTCATGCGCTCTGTCATACAGGCTTAACTATCTTTGTGAACTCTCTTACGGCTTATAGGTAAACTCTTTTTGTGCAACAATCGCCGGAGTGCTCTTTGTCTTGTCATAGACCTTGAGTATGCCTTTGATCTCGGTGATTTCATCCGGAATGATTCCCAGTTCGTCAAGTGCTGTATGCAGGAAAATCACATCCGAATATCCCTGTGTGCCCGGATATGCCATTTCTTCATAGGGGATATTCACCGCAGCGCCGTTTATAGTAACATTATTCCACACAAAATTCAATGGAACTCCTGATTTGTTCTGCAGATAGCA
>CACZOS010000337.1 GCA_902782815.1 uncultured Lachnospiraceae bacterium
TCCGTATGGACAGCGATAAACTCCCGGATCAGTGCACTCGGCCAGTAATAGAATGCGACATGGCTTCCGATGCCGATACATTTCAATCCGATTTTCCTGCAGTACCTCAATGCTCTGTATACATGATAATTGCTGGTGACAAGTGCGGTATATTTATTCCCGGGCTGTGCGTCTATGATAGCTTTTGACTTCTCCAGATTCTCAAATGTTGTAGCAGACTGGTCTTCTTTGATGATTCTGTCAGCCGGGATCCCTTTTTCCAACAGATACCGTTCCATCGCCTCGGCCTCAGAGATTTTCTCATCAGCACCTTTTCCACCGGAAGGGATCAGGATCGTCGGGGTAGGATCTTTGCGATAGACCTCGATTGCTTTATCCAGCCTTTCAGCAAGAAGTTTTGACACCCGTTCCCCCTCAAGCAGCCCGGCTCCATGAATGATCACATAATCAAAGTTCCTCTTTTTCGGGATGATCTGCAGGAAAATGCAATACAGCATAAATACAACAAATGATGCGGATAAATACAGCACAGTTACGCCGACAAACATGCTGAGCCTGCTGATTTTGAGCAAATTGCTTTCCGCATTTTGGCCTGTTCCGGCAAATGCAGGCAGCAAGACAGCAATAAAAGTCGCAAGCTCACCTATTCCTATGAGTATGCCGAAGCCAAGGGACAGCAGATTGGAAAGGCTGTGCCCTTCACGCCGGATCATCTGGATGCCATTGAATATCAGGAAGACCGGCACGATCAGAACCACAATAATCGCTGCTGCGAGGGAGAGAGCGAGAACAGTAGTCTGGTATTCCCCTGCAAAAAACGACAGGGCAAAGAATGTCAGCACAAGAGCAAGGAAGAGCAGGTAGCAGTTGCGGTATCTGCTTCTGTCCCGTACAAACGATACAATCAGCACGATCCAGGATAAAACCGCGATTCCACAATAAACAATATTCAGAAGCATGCGTAGTTTCCCCTTTGAGGTATGTCTAAGTACGGAAAGAGATGTCTCAATCCGATCTATTATAACGCTGTCTCAGGAAAACTGCATGGTTTTTCAGGCATAGCAGATTTAGCTGGTCTGTCCTGCTTCTTTTCGGTAAAGCTTCACAGCAATAGATACGACTACAACGATCCAGAAAGCAACCCATACTTCAACTGCCCAAAGAGGTACGACACCTCTCTGGTACAAAGCAGGAAATGTATCCGCCAGCATATGCAGGAGAATCGCCAGCAGCAGGCAGGCCTTCTTTGCGTTAATGACACCGTAGTACACGATCACCGTAAGTCCGATATGCATGAGCATGGCAAGCAGACGCTCGATTACATTCATTGCCATCATCGCGTAATCAAAGGCAGCAGCGGCCTGGACAGACGGAAGCGCGGCGGCAGCAGTTTCCTCCGTAATCTTTAGCGCACTGAGTGCATTTTCCGTATTTCCCGAGGAGAACTGGACTGCAATGGCAAGATAGGTAATGATCATAGGAAGAACGACAGCTAATATCTCTATTCCACCGTGACCAATCCCGTACAGCACGGCGTTTTCCTTCCTGCGGTTCTTTTTCAGGATGTATTTCAAAATGACATACCGTCCGCATTCCTCGAAAACACCTGCCATGGTGACCCCGTAAAGAACGAAGGCGGCAGTGTGTCCATTGATGAACCGGGAAACGGGATTCTCTGCTATGATACAGAAATAATGCACCCCCAGCTCCAGAACGCGTGCAGTAATAAGAAATCCAAGTGCGCCGGCTATGAGCCAGCTGATCCTGGTCTGCTGTTTATACTTCCTGCGCCAATAGAGAAAGAAGATGACAGGGATCGCGACCATCAGGATGATCGTGATGACCAGCGACGGAATGCTGCTTTTCCCAATAATGATATTTTCAAATTCCTTCATTTTTCGTCACCTCCCCAGATTTCCACACAAAAGCCCTTATGACCGCATTCCTTGCAGGTCAGCTTGCGGGCGGTCGGCGTTTTATTTGCCCAAAAAGCTTCCTTCAGTGTGGGTTTAAACACTTCATGACATTCCGGGCATATGTATTTTACATGACTAAAGTAGTACCGGCTGACCAGTATCCCCCAGGGAATTGCCGCCAGCACCCAGGCAATAAATGGCTGCCAAACGCCTTTGACAATCCAGAAAACGATGGAAAACCATTGCAGAGCTGTAACCGGAATTCCGGTCAGGATCGTCACCCAGCGCATTTTTTTCAGTTTTTTCCTGCCCTCCATATAGACTGCTATGTCACCGATGGATTCGAGAGAGAATTCTGCTTTGCTTTTCAGTCCGTTTTTCAGTTCACGCAGCATGTCCAGCTTTTCCTGTTTTTCAGA
>CACZOS010000338.1 GCA_902782815.1 uncultured Lachnospiraceae bacterium
GGTTTGCTAAACCATGAGTACTCATGAAAATGGGGTTCCGGTTCAAATCCGGATGTCGGCGTAAGTTTCTGTAGGCTAAGGGACAGGCCACCAGGCTACGAATCTGAAAATGGGAGTTCGAGTCTCCCCGGGAACACTTATTAAATACCGTGAGTCGCTGTGGCGCAATTGGATAACGCACCGGTCTTCTAAACCGGTGATTGCAGGTTCGATCCCTGTCAGCGACATTGAGAAGGACGTGAAGGCACGATGAAGATCAGAAAAGAAATAGAAGAGAAGCTCCTGGAGATTGAAAGGAAGGAGAAGGTTCGGATCATAAGGGCAGTGGAGTCCGGCAGCAGAGCCTGGGGATTTGCTTCTTCGAACAGTGACTATGACGTTCGGTTTATCTATGTCCGGCAGCAGGCAGATTATCTGATGCTGAACGAGAAAAGAGATGTTATTGAATGGCAGCTTGATGAAACACTGGATATTAACGGCTGGGACGTTAAGAAGGCACTTCGCCAGGCTTATAAAGGAAATGCTGTTCTGTTTGAGTGGGCTTTGTCTCCGATCGTTTACAGAACGACAGAGGAATGGGAATCATTCTGGGAGGCATTGAAGCAGTATTATGATGCCAGAGCCCTGATCGGCCATTATTACGGAACGGCGCTGAATACCCGGAAATGCTATCTGGGTGGAGAAACGGTTCGTTATAAGAAGTATTTTTATGCGCTGCGGCCTCTTCTTGCATGCAGATATATTGAGGCATTTCAAACTGCTCCGCCAATGAAGTTTGAGGATCTTTGCATCGTGCTTCCGGAAGATCTGAAGCTGCCTGTAGACAGACTGCTCGAGATAAAGCAGAGGGCTGACGAAGCTGATACAGGGGAGCATATAGCTGTGATTGACGAATTTATCAGGACCGAACTGGAATCACAGCATGAAATTCTGGAAGCTGCAAATGGCAGGACAGAAAAGGACTGGGAACCTCTGAACAAGGTGTTCAGGCGACTCGTATATGGAGTGTCATCCGATGACATTGCGGAAGCGAAAGCAGCCATAGTAAGATGACAGAGCGTAACCTCTACGAATAATCCAAATGGTTTCTGATACAATGAAATAAACAATTTGTAATCCCTAAATATTAGTAGACATATCCTTAAAAAACAACGGAAGGATCAGGAAGGAAGTTATCTCAATGTTACTGTACAAAACCATTTTAGGGGAAAGACCACAGGGAAAACCGAATGTCTTTTTTTCATGCCATAAAGATGATTTTCAAAAGTATTTTGAAGAGTTTTCTGCCAGGATCCTACGAATTCAGGATTGTGCCATATGGTATGAATCCGAGCCGGAAGCGGCCTATGACAGGGAAGAACTAGAGATGAACCTGTCCCAGATGCAGTTATTTGTCATGCCTGTGACCACGAAGTACCTTACGACACCCAATCGTGCCATGGATGTTGAATTCCCTATAGCGATGGAAAAGCATATCCCTGTGCTGCCGCTGATGATGGAAAGCGGGCTGGACGACGTCTTTTCTAAACGGTGCGGTGACCTGCAGTATCTGAATCCCTATAATACCGATGAAACAAAGCGGGACTTCAATGAAGTGCTGGAATCATATATCAGGTCCGTCCTTGTCAGTGATGACCTGGCAGAAAGGGTACGGGCTGCGTTCGACGCGTATATTTTCCTGAGTTACCGCAAGAAGGACAGGAAAAAGGCGCAGGAGTTGATGCGCCTGATTCACCGGAGCCCTTTGTGCCGCGATATTGCGATCTGGTACGACGAATTCCTGGTTCCCGGCGAAAACTTTAACCAGGCGATTGGAAAAATGCTGGAAAAGAGCAGCTTATTTGCCCTGGTCGTAACACCAAACCTGGTAAACGAGATTAATTATGTAATGACTACGGAATACCCTGTTGCCAGGAAGCAGGAGAAGCCTGTTCTGCCAGTGGAGATGGAGGAAACGGACCGCGGAGAGCTGGAAGAGCATTATGAGGCTCTGCCGTCCTGCGTGCGCGGGGAAGATGGAGAAGAGTTCCGGAAAGCGCTGCTGGAAAAGCTAAAAGGAATGGCTATATCGGAAAATGATAAAGACCCTGCCCATAATTTCCTGATCGGACTGGCCTTTTTGGACGGTATCGATGTGGAGGTGGATTCACAACGTGCAGAGGAGTTGATCTTAGGCGCAGCCAGGGCCGGGGTTCCGGAGGCTATATCACATCTTATTATGATGAAGGAGACTGGGAAAGGAACAGAAAGGGACTACAAGGAAGGTGTTCGGTGGCGTGAAAAGCAGGTCGCTCTGCTCAGGGAGAAGTATGAATCAGAACCGAACGAGTCCGCCGCATGTGACCTGGTCGAAAGCCTAAGGGACCTGGGAGATGCGCAATATGAGCTCAGAATGCTGGATGCAGCAGAGGAGGCTTATCATGAAATGTGCATCTGCACAGGGAAATATGCAGTTTGTGGAAACAGGCAGTTTTCAAGATTTCTTTCTATCAGCTATGACAAACTTGGCGGGATCGCGCAGGCAAGAGGAAACCTTGCCCAGGCACAGGAATACTATGAGAAGAGTTATACCATTGATGAAGAACTGACAAAGGAAACGGCGGCATTGGAGTTACGCCGAAACCTTTCCATCAGCTGTGAAAAGCTTGGAGATGTCGCGAAAGCAAGGGGAGATCTTGCCCAAGCGCAGGAATACTATGAGAGATGTCATACCATCGATGAAGAACTGGCAAAAGAGACAGGGACGGTACAGTCCCGCCGGGATTTGTCATTAAGCTATATCGACCTTGGAGACATCGCGGTGGA
>CACZOS010000339.1 GCA_902782815.1 uncultured Lachnospiraceae bacterium
ATTCTGCCCGGTGGTACCGTCCAGGACGATCAGGGTCTCCAGATAAGCCTCCGGATACTCTCTCTCGATCACTCTGCGGATCTTGGACAGCTCATTCATCAGATTTTTCTTGTTATGAAGCCTGCCTGCCGTATCCACAAGAAGGATATCCGCCTTTCTTGAACGGGCAGCCTGACAGGCATCATAGACCACTGCAGCCGGGTCGGATCCCTCCTGCTGGGCGATGATGTCCACCCCGGCACGGTTGGCCCACTCTGTCAGCTGTTCTATGGCCGCAGCACGGAAAGTATCGGCCGCAGCCATAATGACCCGTTTCTTCTTTGCCTTGAGCTGTGCGGCAAGTTTACCGATGGTGGTGGTCTTTCCCACGCCGTTGACCCCGATGATCAAAACAACGGAAACCCTGTCCTCATATTCATAGGCTGTTTCATCCACATACATCTGTTCTTTGATGATACGGATGAGGAGGTCCCGGCATTGGGCCGGTTCTTTAATGTTCTGTTCCTCCACTTCCTCCTGGAGGTTGTCAATGATCTTCATGGTGGTATCTACCCCGAGATCTCCCATGATCAGTATTTCTTCCAGTTCTTCATAAAAGTCATCGTCAATTTTGGAAAATCCGTTGAAAAGGGAATCAAGACCCCGGATGATGCTTTTTCTGGTTTTGGTCAGTCCGCTGACCAGGCGGCTGAAAAATCCTTTCTTTTCACTCATAGTCTACCTCTTTTTCCTGTATCCCTGAAGGTCAGTTTAGTTCTTTGTCGATTAGGTTCACGGAAATCAGGGTTGAGATACCCTTCTCCTGCATGGTAATGCCATAGAGTACATCCGCCGCGTTCATGGTACCCCTCCTGTGGGTGATCACGATAAACTGGGTATCCGCAGACAGGGTCCGCAGATATTCGGAAAAACGGACGATATTGGTATCATCCAATGCCGCTTCAATCTCATCCAACAGGCAGAAGGGGGAGGGTTTAAGACCCTGAATCGCAAACAGCAGGGCTATGGCGGTCAAAGCTCTCTCCCCGCCGGACAGAAGCATGATATTCTGCAGTTTTTTCCCGGGGGGCTGGGCGATGATGCGGATTCCGCTTTCCAGAATATTGTTCTCATCCACCAGCTCCAGAGATGCTGTTCCTCCCTGGAAAAGTTTTTGGAAGACTTCACTGAACATCCGGCGGATATCCTTGAATTTTTCCTCAAACTGTGCCTTCATCTTGGTATTGAACTGGTCGATCAGGTCCAGCAGTTTTTCCTCCGTCTCCTTGATATCATCATATTGTTCCTTCAGAAAGGCATATTTCTCTCCCACTTCCCTGTATTCTTCAATAGCATGGATATTTATGCTTCCCAGCGCTTTGATTTCCTGGCGGAGAGTCTTTTTCTCCCTGCGCCATCTGCGCAGATCCGCACTCTTTGCTTCCTCAAGGTCCAGACTGCGCGCATAGTGATAGGTCAGCTCATAGGTTTCCCACATGTAGTTGGCCTGGTTTTCCAGTTCGGCGGAAGCTTTTTCCATGGAGTTTGTCAGCCTGGTCTCTTCCCGCTCCAACAATCGAAGCTGTTCATTTGCTTCTTCCAGTTCCTTGTAACTCTTATTGAGTTCCTCGGTGATATTCCTACGGGATTCCTTGACTTTTTCAGAGGAAGTTTCCAGAATGATGATCTTTTCCTCAAGCCCGGAAAGGAGAGCTTTTTTGCTTGAGAGGCCTTCTTCATGCCGGTGGTTCTCCAGCAGGAGCCTGTTCTGCGCTTCTTTTGCCTCCTCAATACTCTCCTCAAAAGAGCGGATCTCTTCGGCAAGACGATTGATGGTGAGCTGGGCAAATTCGATCTTCTGCCGGGTCTGTCCCTGTTTCAGTACCAGTTCATTATACTGTTCCTGAAGTTCTTCAGACCGGGCAGAAAGTTCCTGGATCTGCATATCCAGGTCAACCATGACATCCTGGTTCTCCTCGGAGTTGATCTCCTGGTGTTCCTGAGATTTGGTCAGCTTTCTTTTCTGGACCTTGATCTCGGCAATCTGCTCTTTGATCCTCTGATGCTCTTCTTTAAGGTCATCCAGCCTCTTCCGAAGTTCCTGTTCCTTTTCCTGCATGGCCGGAATTCTTCGTTCCTGTTCCTGGATCCGGATTTGGAGGGCTTCAAGTTTCTTTCTCTTTTTCAGGGCATCTGAGGATACCCTGTCTGCCTCGGATTTATATTTTTTCAGAATGGCTTTTGATTTTTCGATATTCTTTTTGTCTTCCTCCATGGCCTGGCGGAATTCCTCGATCTCCCGGTTTCTTCCCAGCAGATTGCTGTTGTTCCGGAAAGCACCACCGGTGATGGAGCCGCCGGGATTCAGGAGTTCACCGCCCAGAGTGACGATGCGGAGGCTGAAATTATATTTTCTGGCCAGGTAGAGGGCACAATCCACATTTTCCGTAACTATGGTCTTTCCCAGAAGAGAATTGACAAGATTCCGGAATTTTTCCTCAGTCTTTACCAGACTGCTGGCGATCCCCACTACTCCCTCTTCCTCCAGGATCATGGGATTGATGGCGATATTTCTTTTCCGTATACTGGTCAGGGGCAGGAAAGTTGCCCTCCCCAAACGGTTTTTCTTAAGGTAGGCGATCATCTCCTTGGCGACTTCCTCCTCCTCAGTCACAATATTCTGAAGGGATCCGCCCAGAGCAATCTCAATGGCCGTTTCATAACGCTTGTCCATGGTAAGGATATCCGCAACCACACCGATGATTTCAGGATGGATTTTTTTCTGTTCCATCACATATTTGATGGACCTCTGATAGCCTTCATATCGTTCGGTGAGATTGGACAAGGTCTCATACTGGGACCTGTTTTGCAGATAGGAACGGTGTCTCTGGTCTATCTCCTTTTCTATGGCGGAGATGGATGCGGCCAGTTCCTTCTCTCTGGCCGCTGTCTCCTCATAGGAA
>CACZOS010000340.1 GCA_902782815.1 uncultured Lachnospiraceae bacterium
GATGTGGTTCTCGCCTGCGTTGGAGGAGGCTCCAATGCCATCGGAAGTTTCTATCATTTCATTGAGGACAAGGATGTCCGGCTGATCGGATGTGAAGCGGCGGGCAGGGGTATCGATACATTTGAGACAGCCGCCACCATCGCCACCGGCAGGATCGGTATATTCCACGGAATGAAATCCTACTTCTGCCAGGACAGTGACGGACAGATCGCCCCGGTATATTCTATCTCCGCGGGCCTTGATTATCCGGGGATCGGACCGGAACACGCCTTTCTGCACGACAGCGGACGGGCAGAATATGTACCGGTGACCGATGAGGAAGCGGTAAATGCCTTTGAATACCTCTCAAGAACAGAGGGAATCATCCCGGCGATTGAATCGGCGCATGCTGTTGCCCATGCCATCAAGATCGCACCCGGCATGCCGGAAGACCGGATCATCGTGATCACCATTTCCGGGCGGGGAGATAAGGACTGTGCCGCCATTGCCCGCTACAGAGGGGAGGATATCTATGAGTAATATTCGAAGAGCATTTGAAAACGGTAAGGCTTTCATTCCCTTTATTACCTGCGGAGATCCTGATCTGGAGACCACGGAAGCGGCTGTCCGTGCTATGGCTGCCCACGGGGCAGATCTGATCGAGCTGGGGATCCCTTTCTCCGATCCCACCGCCGAGGGACCGGTGATCCAGGGGGCCAATCTTCGGGCCCTGAAGGGGGGAGTTAAGACAGACCACATCTTCCGGATGGTACGTTCCCTGCGCAGGGACCTTTCCATCCCCATGGTTTTCATGACCTATGCCAATGTGGTTTTTTCCTACGGAGCGGAGAAATTCATTTCCACCTGCCGGGAAACAGGAATAGACGGCCTGATCCTTCCGGACCTTCCTTTTGAGGAGAAAGAGGAATTTCTGCCTGTCTGCAAAAAATATGGTGTGGAGCTGATCTCGCTGATCGCCCCCACATCCGAAGACAGGATTTCCATGATCGCCGGAGAAGCGGAAGGGTTCCTTTACATTGTGTCCAGTCTCGGTGTTACCGGGACCAGAAAAGAGATCACAACGGATCTGGCTTCCATCATCAAGGTGGTCAGAGAGAACACGGATATCCCCTGTGCCATTGGATTTGGCATCTCCACGCCTGAACAGGCGGAGAAAATGGCGGAGATCTCCGACGGTGTTATTGTGGGATCGGCCATTATCAAGCTTTTGGCGGAGCACGGAACACAGGCTCCGTCATATATAGCTGAGTATACAGAGAGGATGAAGGCGGCAGTCGGATGTGGAAAAGCATAGTCTGAAATATTGTAGACAGATCCTTTTTGTGTTAGAATAGCGCTGTAGGTCAAAATCAGAATTATCGATAAGAAAGGGGATTTTCGAGATGAAATTTCCAAATGCACATAGCGGCGTGAAGAAGATCTTCACAGCGGAAGTCCTTTCAATGATCAGCGCGATCGCGCTTCTGATCACAGCGGTCTTAGCCTTTGCTGCCGATAAACTGATCAGCAGCGGAGCAGCGGAGACTGCGGCAGAAGAGGCGACCGGCATAGCTGCGGCTCTCGTCATATTCGGGATTGTGGGAAGTATTCTTATGCTGATCGCTTTCATCCTGAACCTGGCGGGTATTGTTTCTGCCATGAAGGATGAATCCTCCTTCAAAACGGCACTCATTTTTACCATTGCAGGAATCGCCGCCGCAGTTTTGTCCAGCATTTTTTCGAAAAATGATGTTGTGAAAGACTTCACTCAGATCATCGTAAATTTCGCTGAAATGATGGTGGCATATCATGTGGTCAGGGGTATCGTATGTCTGGCTGTGAGATTACGTGATACGGAGATGGTTGAACGTGGCAGCAAAGTTATCGTTTACCTGATGCTTGCTTATTTTGTTCCCATACTCATACACTTTATTTCCGTCCTCTTTTCCATGAAGGAGGAGGGTATTGTCTCACAGGTGCTTGCCCTTATCGCCGCAGTTCTGTCATTATTTGTATACTTTATCTATCTTGGCTATCTCGGAAGAGCCAGGAAGATGCTTGAAGGTTAGAAATATTGTGTGATGATCCCGATCCGGCATCTGCATACAGTGCAGATGTTCGGGTCGGTTTTCTGTCAAAACAGGTCGGGAGCATTGCCCCGAACTGCCGGAAATGGCGGGAGGGATTTATGAATAATACGTATACAGAGGCTTTTGAGGTAGTGACATACGGAAATCCCGAAGCCGGAACACTGCTTATTCAGATGGTGGATGATCATGATCTGGAAGTAATTGAAAATGAAATATCTTTTATCCGGGAACTGTCCGGAGGGCAGGAGTTCTGTCTGAAGGCGGTCAAGGTGAACAACTGGAATAGAGATCTTTCTCCATGGCCTGCCCCGGCGGTATTCGGAAAAGAGGATTTCGGAAATGGGGCGGATGAAACGCTGAAGTACCTTCTGGAAAATGTAGTCCCGGCACCGGAAAAAATGCCGGATCAGAAGAGAAAAAGAACATTTATCGGGGGATATTCCCTGGCCGGTCTATTTGCCGTCTGGGCGGGGTATCAGACAGATCGTTTTCAGGGGGTTGCGGCGGCTTCACCATCCATCTGGTTCCCGCACTTTACAGAATACATGATGGAAAACAGGATCCATGTGGATGCCGTCTATCTCAGTCTGGGAGACCGGGAGGAGAAAACCAGGAATCCGGTCATGTCACAGGTCGGTAATGAAATCCGTAAAGCATATGCCATATTGACGGATTCAGGGCAGGATACCCTGCTGGAATGGAACAAGGGAAACCATTTTAAGCAGCCGGATCTTCGGACGGCCAAAGCTTTTGCCTGGCTTATGGAAAGAGAATAAGAGAACTTTAAAGGAAAACAATTTCAGCGATAGTAAGAGTACGGATGGGGGCAGAATCCGGAGGAGGTCAGGATGAAAATATTTGTAAATGCCGCGGCAGGAGCAGACGGTGACGGAAGCAGAGAACGTCCTTTCAGAAGGATGGGGCAGGCAGCTGAAATCGCCCGTCCGGGTGACTGTGTCATGGTGGAACCGGGAATCTACAGAGAGTATGTGGATCCGGTTTTCGGAGGGACAGAGGACCGGCGCATCTGTTACAGAAGCACGAAAAAGAACCAGGCAGTAATCAGCGGCGCCGAGATCATAAAGGGCTGGAAACAGACGAAAGAAGGAATCTGGACGGTACGGGTATCAAACCGCCTTTTCGGTGATTACAATCCCTATACCACCTTTGTCTTCGGAGACTGGTATTTTGCGAAAAATCTAAAACATACAGGATGTGTTTACCTGAATGATCATGCCCTGTATGAGGCGGACACGCTGGAGGA
>CACZOS010000341.1 GCA_902782815.1 uncultured Lachnospiraceae bacterium
GTCACTCACTTCCACAGAAAACCGGTATCCGGCCAGTTCCATTAATTCTTTTCTCCGGGGAGACCCGGAGGCCAATATGATTTCCATCGCCTGCTCTCCTGTCTTTCAGGGCGTTTTTCGACCCTTACATTTATAATCATGAAAAATCCACCATGGAAACTCATGGTGGATATTCTTTTGTTGTCTTATTTCCTGTTTCAGCTTTTACAGGGACTGACAGAACCGCATAAATGCCTTCTGTCCTTCCTCTGTCCTTTTATAGACTCCTGCGCATTCCAGGACTTTGACGAAGACCTTGCTGATCTCATCCCGGATGATGCCGTGGAGGTTGTCCGGTGTGATCTCATAAGACCCTATCCATTCCTCCACCCAGTCCGCGTGCTTCTCGATCTCCTGGTTTGCCCGTATGTCTTCCCCGGCCAGAATCGCCTCCTCCAGGAGGATCATCTCCTGTTTCAGTCTGGCGGGAAGCACGGCCAGACCCATCACCTCAATAAGTCCGATATTCTCCTTTTTGATATGATGAAGGTCTGCGGAGGGATGATAGACACCCCAGGGGCTTTCCTCTGTGGTGATGTTGTTGCGCAGCACCAGGTCCAGCTCGAATAATTCTCCCTTCATCCGGGCAATGGGGGTGATGGTATTGTGAGGCACACCTTCCGTCTCACTGAAAATGAAGGCGTCCTCATCCGTGTAGTCCCTCCAGGACTTAAGCACATGGTCTGCCGCATCCACGATCCGGTCGATCTTTAGTCCCTGCAGGCGGATGACGGACATGGGCCATTTCACGATCCCCGCCGTCAGCTCTTCGTAACCCTTAAGATCAAAGGTCCGCTCGTAGGGAGCCTTGGCCATGGCAAAGACATATCCTCCGCCCTGGAAATGATCATGGCTCAGGATGGACCCGCCCACAATGGGAAGGTCCGCGTTGGATCCTGCCGTGTAATGGGGGAAGAGCCGGACAAATTCCAGGAGTTTCCGGAATACGGCCCGGTCGATCTTCATGGGGATGTGGTTCTTATTCAGGATAATACAGTGTTCATTATAATAGACATAGGGGGAATACTGGAGATAGTAGTCTTCCCCTGCCAGCATGATGGGAATGATACGGTGATTCTGCCGTGCCGGATGGGAGAAATGGCCTGAATAGCCTTCATTTTCCACACACAGCAGGCAGCTGGGATAACCGGATTTTTTGGCCTGGCCCGCCTTGGCGATATCCCGCGGGTCTTTCTCGGGTTTGGAGAGATTGATGGTGATGTCGATGGGGCCGTATTCTGTCTCCGTCATCCATTTTTCATCCCTGGCGATCCGGTCCGCCCGGATATAATTGGTTTTCTGACTGAAATCATAATAGTATTCCGTGGCCAGTCTGCAGTCCTTTTGGTAAAGGGCATTGAATTTCTCCCTCACCACCGAAGGGGGAGGGGTAAGCATGCCCATGATCTTTGTGTCAAAGAGGTCTTTCATGGTGATGGTATCTTCCTCAAAGAAGCCCTCTTTATAGGCATAGGTCAGCATATCCTCCAGGATATCTGCCAGTTCCCTCTCCTCTTCCACCGGAGTCTCCTCATATTCCAGGATTCCGAACAGTTCAAGAAGACGGTTTATGGTATAGACCTTGTCTTCGGGATCCACCAGCCCTGCTCTGACGCCGTATTGTGCCAATTCTGTGATTAAATGTCCGATCATCCTCATTTCCTCCGATCTGTCTTCTTTACAATACCTTCATTCCGCCGTATTTCCGGATTTTGAGCACATGGCAGGCATCCTGACCGAAGACCTTGTCCATGATCTCCCGGTAGTCCGCAACGGATTCATTCTTTACAAAAGCCTGGATAGTCCCGGCAAATCCGCCGCCGTGGACCCGGGATACCCCCGCCCCGCCGGCAAGAGCCACCTCGCTCATAGCCAGGGCCAGGGAGACATTCTGATGCTGTACATCATTGTTGGTATACACATTCTGAAGGAACTTGAATGAGGAGTCACCTGATGATTTCACCGCAGCCAGGAAGCTGTCCATCTCCCCTTTCTTCAGTGCCTCCACTTCCTTCTCCACACGCTTGTTTTCCTGAAGGAAATGAACGGTCCGAAGGACAGCCCGATCCCCGAAACATCCCCGCAGATCCTCCATATGGTCAAGGATCTCCTCCATGGTCACACCCAGGAGGACTTCCCTGCCGAAGTAACCGGCCACCGCCTTCATCTCCCGGGGAATCGCCGCGTAGTCCGCCGTCAGGTCAGCATGGGATCCCTTTGTATCGGTGATACAGAGGCTGTAGCCGTATTTATTCATATCAAACTCCACCTTTTCCACCACAGGATCAGCCGGATCAGCGAAATTCACATATACGAGACTGCCCACGGAACAGGCCATCTGGTCCATGAGGCCGCAGGGCTTGCCGAAATAGACATTTTCCGCGTACTGCCCGATGATGGCATTGGTGACCGCGTCCAGCTTTCCGTCATTATAAAGCCAGGAAATGATGGTTCCGATAATGGTCTCAAAGGCTGCGGAGGAGGAGAGTCCTGCCCCGATCAGCACATCACTGGTGATATAGGCCCGGAAACCGCCGATCTGATATCCTCTGTCCCGGCATCCTGCCAGAACACCCTTGACCAGGGCAGTCGTGGTCTCCTTTTCTTCCTCCTTAAGGGAAATATCTGCCAGGTCTATGACAATCTCATCATAGTCCCCGGACACCAGCCGGACCAGGGGCTGGTCCAGTTTCTTCACCACCGCGATGGCATCAAGATTGATGGAGGCTGCCAGGATCTCCCCCTGCTGGTGGTCGGTGTGGTTTCCGCCGATCTCACTTCTTCCGGGGGCGCTGAAAATCTCCACCTGGTCTGCCCCGTAGAGGCTCTCATATTTCCCGACAGCCCGGATATAGCGGTCAGTCTGATAGGGGATCCTTGTCTCATCCACATAGATATCCAGGAGCAGGTCCCGGTATAATCCCTTTTTCAGGTTTTCTTTTAACTGTTCTGTATGGATCACTTTTTTCTCCTCCTGTTATTTATAAATCTGATCATAGCAGTAGGCTGCCGCTTTGCATCCGTACTCCCAATAGTCGCTCCAGTCTTCAAACTCTTTGATCTTTACCTTGCCCGCCGTCTCGGAGGCATTGAGAACCATCCCGTCTCCCAGATAGATCCCGCAGTGGTTTTCCTCGTCACCGGACAGGTGATAAAGAATATCCCCGTAGGATGCGTCGTAGATGGAGCCCAGTTTGTAAAGATATCCGTCCATCTTGTTTGTCTGATCCACGGTGGTTTCGCCGATATTGATGTCCGCGGCAGAGATAAAGGCATCCCGCATCAGGGAAGAGCAGTCGAAATATCCCTCCTGGTCACGCTTCTCCTGGCTGTACTTGGCGTCAAGATTATCTTTGCAGAAGGCCACTGCCTTGTCCTTGTATCCGGCGATCCGGTCGGCTTTTGTCACTTTATTGCCGATATAAGAGCTATAGACATATCCCTTCGTCCCGTCGGAGGTCATAACCTTGGTCCAGTCTCCTTTGGAAGAATAAAGGGTCAGTTTTTCCCCCTTATCCAGCACATCTATGACTTCCCCTTTGGGCTTCTTGCGGAGATTGACGTTATCGGCACTGATTTTTCCGGTTCCCTGGGGAGTTTCTCCTTTGGAAGCGGTTTTTTTCCGGGTTTTTTCACCGGATGAATCACCTTCGGAAGACTTGCTCTCCTGGCCTTTCTTCTGCTCATCCGCGGCCTTCTTCGCCTCCTCCGCCGAGGAAGTGAGAAAATCCCCCCGGATATAGCCGTCATGGCCGTCATAGGAGACATCCTTCCAGTCTCCTTCGGACCCGTTGACTTCCACCTCAGTATCCGGACCCAAAGTGGTCAGGATATCATAGGATTTGCCGGGGCCGGTCCTCATCCGCACCGTATCCGTTGTGTACATGGTTTTTGCCTGCAGAGGAAGGGAGACCAGGCTCAGAAACAGAAGGGCAGCGGCTGCCGCAGTTCCTTTCATGATGGTTGATCTCCGGTTTAATCTTTCCATTGTTGATTAGTCTCCTTTAAAATTTCTCTTGCGCCTTCCAGATCCAGGCAATCGCAGAGGATCTCCTTGGCTTTAAGGTGATCGGGGAGAAGATCGAAATATTTGCCGTGAATTTTGAGATTTCGGGCCGCGTAGGCATTGTCGATCAATACTTCTTCTTCAGAAAGTCTGCCGCACAGTGAACGAAGGGCAGCGGCAGATATCCTGTCTGTCCCCCTCTCCGTACCCTTGATCCGGATGCCGAACAGAACTTCCCTGCAGAAGATCTCCTCACACCGGATATCATGGGCCTTTAAAATATGGGCCAGGGTGGTGATGGTCCGGCTTCCCGTCCGGGGGAACCAGAGCAGATGGCCGGTGGAACTCTCTGTCCCCATGCCTTCGGTGATATGAAAGCGTTCCGCCTTCTCCCGGAGGGTTTCCAGGACACCCTTGGCTTCCTCATCGATATAGGCATACTCGCTCTCATCGGAAAGAATGGCATGGATCTTCTTCATCACCACTTCATCGGTCTGTGTGCTGCCGAAGCCGGCAAAAGGAACACTGGCTTCCTCCTCCTCGGAGAGGGTTGTCTCAATAACATCTATCCTCTGACTCTCCATCTGGCACCGGATGACTTCCCAGCTCCTTCCGGAGAGATAAAATACATTGCCGGGGCGGTATGCCCGTTCCACCATACCGATCTCCACCCCGTTGTGGTAAACCGACATGGCGGTTTCCGCGTCAAATACCGCGTAAAAATTCAGATTATCCACGATCTCCTCACCCCGGTCGGACAGCCCCAGGGCGGCATCCTCATACCGGGTCAGCACGTCCAGATCGATCAGATGGGACAGCAGGTCCTTTAATTCTTCCCGGGAAATGTTCCGGAAAACCTCAGTTTCCAGCACATAGGAGGCGAGGTGAGCCGGCTGCAGACAGCCTTTCTCACAGATCAGGGAAAGGATGGTATGAACCATAAAGCGGAAGGGGTACCGGGGCATCCGGTTTTCTTCCATATACCGGTCGCGGAAATAAAGCTCGATCATGGCCAGGGAACGAACCAGCTGCAGATCAAGTTTTTTCAGGTCACTCTTATCTTCCCTGTGTCTTAACTGGAAAGAGATGGCAGACCGGCCTGTCCGCCGGCCGCTCCTGCCCAGCCTCTGCACCATGCTGGCGATGGAAGGCGGGTCCGCGGCCTGGATCACTTCGTCCAGGTCCCCGATGTCTATCCCCAGTTCCAGGGTCAGGGTGGTCCCGGTGAGGATCGGTCCCCGGGAGATCTTCATCAGCTGCTCCGTCTCCTCCCTGCTGTTTTTGGATATGCTTCCATGATGGACATGGTAGATATCCGGGAGCCGGTGGGCCAGGGCCATCTCTCTGATCCCCGCGATGATCCGCTCACACTCCATCCGGGACCGGGTAAAAAGCAGGCACCGCTTATCCCGGGAGTGTTTCAGAATCTTTTTAAAATATCTTTCCGGATACTCGATCTTGCCGATCCGTGTGGCGGTGAGGGAACAGGTTACATGGTGGTCCCCCGCGGAGAGGGACAGGACCTTCCCCTGATAACCGCTCCCGGTATTCAGGAATTCCAGGGCCATATCCCGGTTTTTTATGGTGGCGGATAAGCCGATGCGGATGGGGCGGCAGCCACACAGGCGCCGCATCCTTTCCAGCAGGGTCATCAGCTGGATCCCCCGCTGGTCATTGATAAAAAAGTGGATCTCATCGATCACCACATAGGCCAGGTTGCCGAACAGAGGTTTTATCCGCTCCGGATGACAGCAGAACATGGCTTCCAGGGACTCCGGCGTCATCTGCAGGATCCCGCAGGGATCCTCCATGAGTTTCTCCTTGCGGTAGACAGAGGAATCCCCATGCCATTTGGTGATGGATATCCCCGTTCCCCTGATCATATCCTCGATCCGCAGGAACTGGTCATTGATCAGGGCTTTGAGCGGACTGATGTAGAGGATTCCTATGCCGGGACTGTCGCTTCCTTCTCCGGTCCGGGCCGGATCAGCAATCTCCCGGTCACGGTAATCCCTTTCCCAGATCTGGCTGATGGCCGGTAAAAAAGCAGCCTCCGTCTTGCCCCGGGCAGTTCCTGCCATGAGAAGCAGGTTATGGTCCCCTTTCCCCAGTTCCTCGATGGCAGCGATCTGCAGGGGATTCAGGTGTACCCATCCCTTTTCATAAATGTAGTCCTGTATGAATCCGGCAAGGCTGTTATAGGCCTCCTGCTCAGTCATCATGGTCTGTCACCCCCGGACTTATAAGGTAAAGGATTCGTATTTCAGTGTCTCTTCCTCATCCAGATCGTCAAGGTCGGCCTGCCCGATCATGGAAGGGGTGGTTTCCAGGCCGGTTCCTTTATAGAGGAAATCCTCCATGGAGTCCCCTGCGCGTTTTTCCGCCTTCAGATTAAGGATAGTGAGGAAATCCCGGAGGAATTCCCTGGGGGTCAGATGATTGACCGCCCCGATCCGGCGATATTCGTAATCCACGAACTGTATCCGTTCTTCTTCGGTAAAGTAAAATCGTTCTTCTTCCCGGTCCGCTCCTTCTCCGTCCTTCTCCATATAGAGCATGGCATGCATGGCTTCCACCCTTTCCAGGAGAACGGCGAACTCCTCGGGAGTCAGCATGGACAGTTTGATGATGGGGGCTCCCAGGATCTCATCCCCCTGCAGGGCGGATACATTTAACCTGCTTTTCAGGGCCTCATAGGAGAAAAGCCCCCTCCTGCTGTCATGGATGGAGGAGGGTATACCGCAGAGGATGATCCCCATATGACCGGCCCCGTTTCCGTAACAATCATTATACATGGAGAGCAAACGTTCAAAATTATGTTCCCGGGTGGTGGAATTGACGATATTCCTGGTGATCTGGGTCAGTTCATCCAGGATCACATAGAGACCGGTATAGCCGATTTCCTTAAAAAATACCGCCCAGATTTTCAGATAGGAGAACCAGTTGCCGTCCTCAATGATCTCGGAGAAACCGCATGCCTTTCTGGCAGCAGTCTTGTTGGCATATTCTCCCCGGAACCAGCGGAGGATATTGTCCTTCCTCTCCCGGTCCCCTTTAAGGCAGGCCTCACCGTAGGCAAGGACCAGCTCATAGAAATCATAGCCGTGGGGAAGTTTCTGGATATGGTTCTTCAGCGACTCCTCCCAGGAGCCTGCTTCCTGTCTTTTCTCCGCATACCGGTCCAGAACCTGCTCCAGGGCACCGCCTTCCGGCTGTTCCCTGGTAGCCAGCCTGGACAGAAGGACCCGGTAGGTTTCCAGCCCTTCCTTTTTGGATCCGCAAAGCTTGCGGTCCGCTGCCAGCTCACAGTCCATCACCAGAAATCCCCGGAAAAGGGCTTCATTTTTGATCAGCCGGGCCATAAAACTCTTACCGGTTCCATAGGCCCCCTCCAGGAGACGGAAGGTGGAATACCCCTCGGCGATCCGGTCCATGTCCCTGGTGATCACTTCCACTTCTTCTTTCCGGCCTACGGCAATATAGGACAGACCGTTTTCCGGAACCATGCCCCCTTCCAAAGCATGCAGGATTCCCTGTGCTGTTTTCTTCTCAATCATCTTTCTCCCGATCCTTTCTGTCATGATCTGACCGAGTCAGAAGTCTTCTGTCTTTTATCGCGATTATTCTTCATTAATTCTCTTTTGTCAATCATTGGCCCAGCTCGCCCTCATGTAAGAGGCCGGTCAGGTGATCCATCTCCTTTTTTGCCTTCTCCAGCTTCTCCTTGTCTATACGTTGGCCGGAAAGCTGCTCATGGTCCATCTCATAGATCTGCTTCTTCTGCAGTTCCCTGGCCTCCTCCCGCCGTCTCCGGCTGTCCTCGGACCGTTTTCTGGTCCGGCTGTCTGCTTTGGCCGCCCGGGCAGCCTCCAGGTCACGGAGGATCTCCGGGTGGGCTTCCAGATAGGCTTTTACCCCTCTGTCCACCGCCCGGCTGAACTCTTCATCCCGGATCAGGCTTTTCATGGCCCGGATATTCCGGGGAAGATCATCATTTCTTCGGTAATTCTTCTTCAGGATACGGTCTGCCGACCGTGCCCTTTTGGGTCCGCCAAGGTATTCCCTCATGAAGGATTCGGTATAGAGATAGATCACATATAACAGATCTCCGGAAGAGTCGAAAAGACTCCACTGCTGGCGGTACCAGCGGTCGGCCCTCCCGTAACCCTTCTCCTTCAGGAAGGCCTCCTCATCTCCGATGGCCACCCGGTTCCTGCTCTGGCCCTGGATCCCCGCCAAAGGCAGAAGGTCAAGATATGCCCTCTGTTCCTTACCGGCAGTGACCAGGTCCCGGAAGGGAACCTCCGTCCTGACTCTTCCCCGGTGGTCCATGGCGTCCAGTTCATAGAACACATCCGGCATGGCGTTCCATGCATGAATGACGAAGGGCTTATCCCCCGAGAGTTCATTCTCTTTAAGGAGTCTGGCATTATTCCTCACATACATGGCGGCTCCGTCAAAAATGCCCATACGGATCTCTTCCCAGGGATTCCGGTAACTGAGCATTCCTCTGGCTCTCCGGTAGATCTTCATATCCAGATTGGTTTCCGGATGGGCGATGAGGAAGGAATCACAAAGACGGGTGAAAAAATCCCGGACATCCGCGGCCAGATGAATGACATCCCGAAAACGGAACATGGCCCTGAGGGCTTCCGCAGGCTCTCTCTGGACCAGCAGACCGGCGATCTCCAGCAGATAAAGCTTGGCGTAATTAAGATCCTTTCGGTTGACCTCCTCCTCCTTAAACCGGGGGATCAGAGAAAAGTAGCAGGCAATCTGGTCATCCGTCAGGGCATCGGGAAAACGCACTTCCTTATTCAGAGGAACATATCCGGAAGATCCGATCCTTCCCGGTCCTTCCATGACCTCCCTGAGGAAGAGGATCTCCTCACGGAACAGGATTCCTTCATCCGGGGCGAAATTGAAAAAGAATGCCCCTCTCCGTTTATTCTTTTCCCTCTCCACATATTTACGAAAATCCTGAACAGTTTTCATGGTCTTCGTTCCTCAGTCGAAATAGATCCCCGGATTCATTTCCTGGGGGCTGTGCCAGTCTATGCCGTACCGCTCCTTGAAGATCTTTTTCTCCATGGCCCAGATCCCATGACAGGACCCCAGACCGGGCGCGTCCAGGCCGGCTTCCTCAAGAAACCTCTTCTCTGCTTCCTTTTCCACTTTTTCCCTGACCTTCAGGTAAAGCCTGTACTGGTCTTCATCCTCCACTTCCCGGGAGTAACCCACACCGCCGAAAATGGCCGCGATCTCCGAAAGCATCTCCTGGTCTTTCTTTTTCTCCATGCAAAGCCCTCCTTTGATTCAGATCATCCGCGCAGTTCCTTTGCCGCTACAGCCAGGGCCACTTCTATGGTCTTATCCATGTCGTAATATTTATACTCTCCCAGCCTTCCTCCGAAGATCACCT
This sequence comes from uncultured Lachnospiraceae bacterium, assembly GCA_902782815.1. Classification (GTDB taxonomy): domain Bacteria; phylum Bacillota; class Clostridia; order Lachnospirales; family Lachnospiraceae; genus Anaerobutyricum. Next base: position 9,468 of record CACZOS010000341.1, read on the forward strand.
TGTCCTCCCGGTCGGCCAGTTCTTTATATTGCAGATAAAGAGTGCCGTTCTTCTCGTCGTTTACCGGATAATAGGGTTCATCCCCGGGCTTCCACTCCGAACTGTACTCACGGGAGATCACCGTCTTAGGCAGGTCATTTCCTTCGGCATCCTTACCGAATTCAAACCATTTATGTTCGATGATCCTGGTCCAGGGAGTCTCCCGGTCCGTGTAGTTGACCACAGCATTGCCCTGGAAATTGGGCTGGTCAAGGAGTTCCGTCTCAAAGCGGACGAAACGGTACTCAAGATAACCCAGCCGATAGCCGAAATAAGCGTCCACCGGGCCGGTATACACCACCTTACGGGCCCGGGCATCCCAGGCTTCCTTATCCGCAAGATAGTCCTCATTGAGCCTGACCTCTATACCCTCCAGCATCCGGGCCACCATGGCGGTATATCCCCCTGTGGGGATCCCCTGATAGAGGGCGTTGAAATAATTGTTGTCAAAGGTAAACCTTACCGGCAGCCGACGGATGATGAAGGCAGGGAGCTCGGTACAGGGACGTCCCCACTGCTTCTCGGTGTAGCCCTTCACCAGTTTCTCATAGATGTCCGTACCCACCAGACTGATGGCCTGCTCCTCAAGATTCCCCGGTTCGGTGATCCCTGCCTCCCTCTTCTGGTCCTCGATCTTCTCTGCCGCCTCCTGAGGGGTGATCACTCCCCACATCTTATTGAAGGTATACATATTGAAGGGGAGGGAATAAAGCTCCCCTTTATAATTGGCTACCGGGGAGTTGGTAAAACGGTTAAAGACCGCAAACCGGCTGACATAATCCCAGACCTCCTTATTGTTGGTATGGAAAATGTGTGCCCCATACTCATGAACATGAATTCCTTCCACATTCCGGGTATAGATATTTCCGGCAA
>CACZOS010000342.1 GCA_902782815.1 uncultured Lachnospiraceae bacterium
GAATGACCCTTCTGCTCCCCTCATTGTCGTTGTTGCATGTAACAAGCACTTTATCAATTCCAAGTGCCCTGCATTTTGATAATGCCATTTTCAGCATTAGCGACGCATATCCTTTGTGCCGCTCGCTTGGGGCAACAGAAAAACCTATATGACCTCCGTACCGTTCAAGATAAGCGTTAATTTAAAAAGTACACTTTTTTCGGATATCCATATTACTTTACTCTTGACAGAAGCGAAACCACCTCCACGTGTGTGGAATGGGCAAACTGGTCCACAACAGCAACTTTTATGACCTCATACCCTTTATCGCAAAGAATTCTGGCATCTCTGGCCAGAGTGGCCGGGTCGCAGCTGACATAGACTATCTTATCCGGCCCCATATCGGCTATGGTCTCCAGCAGGACGGGATCACATCCCTTTCTTGGGGGATCAACCACCACCACGTCCGCGCTGATCCCTGTTTCTTTATGGTGGGCAGGGACAACTTCCTCCGCTTTTCCCACGAAGAATTCCACATTTTGGCATCCGTTGATGGCCGCATTGATCCTGGCATCGTCTATGGCTTCTTTTACGATCTCCACCCCATACACCTTTCCGGCGCTCCTGGCCAGGAAAAGGGAAATGGTCCCGATACCGCAATACATATCCCACACGGTTTCTTTTCCGGTCAGTCCTGCATATTCCAGGGCTTTGGCATAAAGCACCCCGGTCTGGGCAGGATTTACCTGGAAAAAGGATTTGGGCCCGATCTGATAACGGATCTCTCCGATATAATCCTCAATATAATCCTTTCCCCATATTGTCCGGCACTCCTCCCCCAGGATCCGGTTGGTTTTCTCCCGGTTGATGTTGACCATAATGCTGGTCATCCCTTCAATCGCAGAGAGTTCATCCACCAGGGCGGGAAGGTTTTTGAGATCTTTTTCCCGCCCGTTTATGATCAGGCAGACCATGATCTGTCCGGTGACGAAACCCACTCTGGTCAGAACATGACGAACAAGACCTTTTCCTCCCTTCTCGTCATAGGGTTCTATCCTGTTCTTTTCCATGTAGGCCAGGATACTGTCCAGGATCCCGGCGTTAACCTCCGCCTGGATCATACAGTTGGTATTGGGAATGATGGAATGGGTCCGGCCGGCATAAAAACCGGCAACCGGCCTTCCCTCCCGGTCCCGGCCGATAGGAAACTGGGCCTTGTTCCGGTAATGCCAGGGACTTTCCATGGCCAGGATGGGTTCCATCTTCTTCTCTATGTTTTCAAATCCTCCGATTCTTTTCAGGCATCCTGCCACCAGGTTCCATTTAAACTCTTTTTGTTTTTCGTAGGACAGCTGCTGGATCCTGCATCCGCCGCACTGTCGGGCCACAGGACAGAGAGGCTCCACTCTGTCCGGGGAGGGTTCCAGGATGGAGACCAGCCTGGCATAGCCGTAATTCTTCTTCAGTCCGGTCACCGCTGCGACGATCCTGTCGCCGATCACCGTATCTTTGACGAAGAAAGGAAAGCCCTGATACTTACCAAGGCCTTCCCCTTCTTTTGTAAAATCTTCGATCTCCAGGATGATTTCCTGGTTCTTTTTTAAATCAGTCATCTGTTTTCTCTATCTTCTTTTCTCAAACCTGCCTGTAGGACGGATGTTGCTTTCAAAAAGCCTGTTGTAACCTTTCCACTCTCCTGTCTGTCCGTTCTCCTCGGCCAAAGCTTCCCTGAAGGACTCCATTTTTGCATCTGTATTATCCGCAAAATTTAATGCCAAAGCCTCCATGAGTGCCGGTTTTTTGGGGGAACCGAATTCCAGTTCACCATGGTGGGCCAGGATACAGTGTTCCAGCTCTCTGGCCAGTTTCTCAGGAAAACCGTTGATCTTCTGAATCTTATCATGGATCATGATGGTGCCCATGACAATGTGGCCAAGCAGCTGGCCTCCGTCCGTGTAATCATTTTCCGGAAAAGCGGATAATTCTTCGATCTTGCCGATATCATGGCAGAGGGCAGCAGTGATCAGAAGATCCCGGTTAAGGTCAGGATACAGACTGCAATAGTAATCACAAAGCTTTGTCACATTTAAAGTATGCTCAAGAAGGCCACCCATAAAACCATGGTGTACCCGTTTTGCGGCAGAATGGGATTTGAACTTTGCCGCGAACTCCTTATCTCCGAAAATGGCCACCAGAAGCTGTCTGAGATAGATGTTCTGTGTCTTGTTGACATAACCGCTGAGTTCTTTGAACATCCCGTCGATGCTCTTTTCTGTGCAGGGAATATAGTCTTCCGGAACGAACTCGCCTTCCTTCGCCCGGCGGAGGCGGCGGACATTCAGCTGCAGATTTCCCTGGAAACTGGTCACATTTCCATCCACCCGTACATAGTCCATCTGTTCAAAATTGTCGATGCCGTTATTGAGCTCCCAGATCTTTGTGTCAATGGTGCCCGTCTTGTCCTGGAGGATCAGGGAATAATAGGTCTTACCCGCCTTGGTCTTCGCGATATTCTTGGTCTTGCACAGATAGATCTCCGCGACATTATCTCCCTCTCTCAGTTCGCCGATGTAACGCATATTGATTCCTTTCTAAGACAGGTCCGGCTGACCTGCCCGGGTTTGGATTAGCATATAAAATACACTGTGATTATACCCTTTTTTGAAACTGAATACAATGCAAAAAACGATAGCCCCTCCATTTGGGAAAAGGTCTCAGCCTGTCCCTCTTCTTGACAAAACCATCAATTCTAGTACAATTTAATCAGCTAATTTATCCGGTTTCAAATCAGAAAATGGGGGAGAGAAGACGATGGTGAGAAAGCATATCATCGCCCGTGGAAGGGTCCAGGGCGTAGGATTCCGTTATATCTGTCAGTCCATTGCCTCGGAATACAAAGTTACCGGCTGGATCAAGAACAATTTTGACGGCACCGTGGAGATGGAAGTCCAGGGTGCTCCCCACCGTGTCGATGCCTATGTGGAAAAAGTGAGAAAGGGAAACCGGTTTGTCAAGATCAACCGGCTGGATGTCGTGGATATTCCCCCCTTAAGGGCACTGGAGGAAAAAAGCTTCCGCATACGGTTCTGACCGGTGAAAAAACACAGAAAAAGAGAAACTGATGGTTTAAACCGGAGGGTTTATGAACGCTAAAGGATTAAAAACATTAGAATATGACAAAATCATAGAGAAACTGGAGGGTTATGCCTCCTCAGAAATGGGCAAAAAGCTCTGCAGGGAGCTTCTCCCGTCATCGGATTACCAGGAGGTGCTCAAATGGCAGGAGGAGACCAGAGATGCCCTGACCCGCCTCTACCGGAAGGGATTTCTTTCTTTTCAGGGGCTGATGGATATCCATCCTCATCTCCGCCTGCTGGAGATTGAATCGACTCTGACCGCAAAAGAGCTCCTGGAGATCGCGCGGATCCTGTCCATCACTTCCGCAGTCAAGGAATACGGGGAAACCGAGGACGAAGATCTGTCCTTTGACAGCCTGGCCCCGGATTTTGATCTTCTTGAGCCGCTGGATTTCCTCCGTCAGAATATCACCCGCTGTATCCTGTCCGCAGATGAGATCAGCGATGACGCTTCCGCCAAGCTTCGGGATATCCGTAAGGAGATAAAACAGACCAACATATCCATCCATAATAAGCTGGCCTCCATCATTAATTCCCAGAGCAGCAGGACCATCCTCCAGGATGCCCTGATCACCATGCGAAACGGGAGGTATTGCGTCCCGGTAAAGGCAGAGTATAAAAGCAGCTTCCAGGGAATGATTCATGACCAGTCCTCATCAGGCTCCACCCTTTTCATCGAACCCATGGCTGTGGTCAACCTCAATAACCACCTGAAGGAGCTGGATATCCAGGAACAGGCAGAAATCGAAAAGATCCTCAAAAACCTGAGTCTGGAAGTCGGCGCTAATACCCGGGACCTGGAGGAAAACCTGAAGATCCTCACCAGGCTTGATTTCATCTTTGCCAAGGCAAAATACGCCAAGGATTACATGGGTACGGAACCGGTCTTCAACAGTGAAGGCATAATCGATATCAAACAGGCTAGGCATCCTCTGCTGGATCCCAAAACAGTAGTGCCCATCCACATCTATCTGGGTGAAGATTTCCGGATGCTGCTGATCACGGGACCCAACACGGGCGGGAAGACCGTCTCCCTGAAAACTGTGGGCCTTTTCCAGCTGATGGGACAGGCGGGGCTTCACATTCCGGCTTTTGAAGGATCCCGGCTGTCCGTCTTCTCGGATGTTTTTGCCGACATAGGGGATGAACAGAGTATAGAGCTCAATCTCAGTACCTTTTCCTCCCACATGACCAATATCATCCATATCATTAAAGAGGCCGGACCGGATTCCCTGGTCCTCTTTGACGAGCTCTGCGGAGGAACCGATCCCACCGAAGGAGCCGCCCTGGCAGTCTCCATCCTGGATGACCTGCACACGGCAGGAATATGTACCGTGGCCACCACCCATTACGCCGAGCTGAAAATGTATGCCATGAACACTCCGGGCGTTGAAAACGGCTGCTGTGAGTTCGACCTGGACACCTTGTCTCCAACCTACCGTCTGCTGATCGGTATCCCCGGCAAATCCAATGCCTTTGCCATTTCCAGACGTCTGGGCCTGCCGGAATATATCATCGACCAGGCCACGTCCCAGCTGGATGTATCCGCTGTAGATTTTGAAACCATGCTTTCCGAACTGGAAAAAAACAAGGCAGAACTGGAGAAAGACCAGGCAGAGCTGGCCAGAACCCGGGAGGAGATTGAAAGCCTGAAAGAACAGCTTAAAGATAAACAGGATGACATCAGGGAGAAAAGAGCGCAGATGCTCCGGGATGCCCGGGAAGAGGCACTGAAGATCGTCTCCGACGCCAAGGAGATGGCTGATGAATCCATCCGCAAATACAATGCCTGGGCAAAACATCCCCAGCAGGATAACACCCGGAAGATGGAATCCCAGCGGACAAATCTCCGGAATCGTATGAATAAGCTGGAAAAACAGCTTTCCTACAAGACAAAAAAGGCATCAAAGATCCATGATCCCGAAGACTTCATGGTGGGCGATCCCGTCTTTGTCACCAGCCTTAATCTGGAAGGTACGGTCAAGGAGAAGGCAAACAAAAACGGAGACCTGGTGATCCAGATGGGTTTCCTCACCTCCACTGTCAATTATAAAAACCTGGAACTGCTGGAGAAACCCAGGGCGGAAAAACCTGCCTCCACCGGTGACCGCTACAGTATTAACAAGGCGGTCAGCATCAAGCCCGAGATCAACCTGCTGGGCCAGACTGTGGACGAGGCTGTCATGCAGCTGGAGAAATATCTTGATGATGCCATGATCGCCGGACTCAGCTCCGTAAGAGTAGTCCACGGCAAGGGAACAGGTGCACTCCGCAGGGGTATCCATGAATACCTGAAAGGCCAGTCTTTTGTAAAATCCTTCAAACTGGCTGAGTTCGGAGAAGGAGATGCCGGGGTGACCATCGTCACTTTCCGGTAAC
>CACZOS010000343.1 GCA_902782815.1 uncultured Lachnospiraceae bacterium
ATATAGTAATTCTCCTCAAAAGGCAGCTCATCTTTCCGATCCAAAAGGAAGGGAATACAATTCTCCTCCCTCTCCCCCCGGACAGGAATGAACTGATGAGCACGGTATCCAATAAAATGTACGTCCTCGGGAAGTCTCTGTTCGGTCTGAATCTCCAGTCCCCAGCTGTCCGCCCTGAACCGGTGGTCATCCAGCCTGGTAACCGCCGAGAAATTCTTGCAGCCGGTCATTGCCGCAGCAATCTTTGTAGCCGGCCGGCGAAAAACTTCCTTCCTGCTTCCCTGGCTGATCATCCTTCCCCGGTCCAGGATCAGGATCTCCTGGCTAAACCTATAGATCTCATCCCGGTTATGAGAGACCAGAAAGACAGTGCCCGGATAATCCTTTAGCTGGTCCTCCAGTTCTCTCTGCATCCGGTCTCTCAGATGAACATCTAAGGCAGAGAAAGGCTCGTCCAGAAGGATCATGTCCGGTACGCAGGCCAGGATCCTCGCCATGGCCACCCTCTGCTGCTGGCCCCCCGAAAGACGGGAGGGCAGTTCCCTCTCCAGACCGTTGAGACTAAAGCGTTCTACCATCTGCCGGATCATTTCTTTCCGGCCGCTATGCTTTTTGGGAATTCCCACGCCAATATTCTCCTCCACGGTCATGGAAGGAAACAAAGCATAATTCTGAAACATATAGCCAACCTTCCTCTTCTGAGGTCTGATGTTGATCCTTCGATCGGTGTCCAGAAGCAGGCGGTCTCCATAAAGGATCCGGCCTTTCCCGGGCGAGCTGATTCCTGCCAGCATCTTCAGGGTCATACTCTTACCAGCCCCCGAAGCTCCCAGGATCCCCACCCGGGAAGCGGAAGTCTTCATATCGATATTCAGTTGGAAATTGTGATAAGACTGTTCGAGTCGTACTTCTAAATCCATTCTGCTTCCCTGCTGCTACCCTTTCATAAACTTTACCATTGAATCCGGCTTTTTCCGGACCTGCCCGCAAACATATTCATAAACATCATTATAATAAATGCAATAAGCATGACGATGAGCACCCAGATCCCTGCCGTCACATAATCCCCGTTCTGAATCACCATGGCAATCCTCTGGGAAATGGTCGCAGTCTTTCCCGGGATATTGCCGGCTAACATGCAGGTTGCGCCGTACTCCCCGATCGCCCTGGAAAATGTAAGGACCGTCCCGGAGACAATGCCCGGCCTTGCTGCCGGGCACACCACTTTACAGAAAATCTTCCAGTCACTCATCCCCAGGGTTCTTCCCGCATAGATCAGATTGATGTCTACCTGTTCAAAGGCTGCTCTGGCATTCCGATACATGAGTGGAAAAGAGATCACACAGGCTGCAATCACGCAGCCCACCCAGGATTGAACAATTTTGAGATCAAAATGGTCATAGAGGTAGATTCCCAAAGGCCGTCTCCTGCTAAATAAAAGCAGGAGAAAAAAACCCGAGGCCGTAGGAGGAAGAACCATGGGCAAAGTCAGGATAGAATCTACCACTGCCCTGACACCGCTTTTCCTTCCCATGACCCAGCCCGCAGTCAATATCCCAAGGACAAAGCAGAGCAAAGTTGCCACAATGCCTGTTTTCAAAGAGATAAAGAGCGGACTCCAGTCCAGAGATTGTAAGATGTCTGTCCATGTTTCCATGTGCTGTATCACCCTTGCTTATTCTACATTTGTGTCAAAATAATACTTATCAAAGATTACTTTGGTCTCGTCGGAGGTCACGTAGTCGAGAAATTCTTTAGCCGCTGCACGGACAGCCTCATCTGCCTCTTCATTATTGATCTGAGCGATGGGATAGATGATATTGCCGCTTAAATCATAGCTGACTGTCTCCAAAACTTCGACCTGATCCTCATATCCATAAGTATCGGATAAATAAGTGGTCCCCACTTCACAGGATCCTTCCGTCACTGCCAGAAGAACTTTGCTTACATTGCCCTGTTCACTGATCTCCACACCGCCCAGGGCGTCGGATACTTCCTGGGTCGTGATCAGGGAAGGATCATCCACCTTCTTCAGAACGCCCAGATTCATTAGTGCCTGTCTGGTGTATTTCCCCACCGGCACACTGCCATCAGCCAGGGCCAGGGATTTGGCATCTCCCAGATTGGCAAGGCCGGTAACTTTGGTACCGCTGTCCTTCCTTGTCAGGACTACCAGCTGGTTGTTTACTACATTTGCCCGGGTACCTTCCACCACAAAGCCTTTATCCGCCAATTCATCCATTTGCTTTTGGGCTGCGGAGAAAAACACATCACAGGCATAGCCTTCCTCAATCTGTGTCATCAGC
>CACZOS010000344.1 GCA_902782815.1 uncultured Lachnospiraceae bacterium
ATCCGTACAGATCCTTGACATTGATACACTTTCCGACTTTCGCTTCATGTCCTATTTTACAACCGTATATGATGAATATATCGCTGAAATAAGTGCGTTTGCTGATCATTCATTGACATCCGCACTCCGGGACGCCATGAAAGCAATGGCATTAAGAAAGCAGGAAGAAGACGAGCAATACAAAGGCGACGGGCGCGAGATCCTGAGCGCGATCGCTCATAATTCGCTAAAAGAGAGCAATGCGGCGGCATCTGATCAGCCGGAATTGATCACGATCCGTCTCGGAGATGTGAGTGATTATTATGGAATGGTCAGAAATATACTTTCCGGGAAGACATCCTTGTCTGAATATGACCGGGAAATCGTTAAGTTCGCATTAGAGAATTTCAGCTATGAGCACTACATGCCGGAAGTGATCCCCTTCAGAGAAACCTGGGCTCTTGTAGCTGCAAATGATTTTCTAAGCGGAAGATACCGGGATATTGACATCCGATCGATCGCAGACTTCGAAAGATTGCTGGCGGCTCTTACTCCCGAAGCGGATGTTTCATTAACCACCAAACAGAAATACCGCAACTTTACCAACCAGGAAAGAATCGCGCTTTACAGTATTTTCACAGCAGGACTGAAAAACAACTATCCTGTTATGTGTGAATCCGCCATTCAGAGATATTCCAAAAAGTTCATCGTTAACGTATTGAAACGTCGGCTGCATTTTGACCAAATGAAAGGCGGCAAAGCCTTTACAGACTTCGTTATTAAGGTCGAAGGATCAAGAAGCCAAATGAGTCTGTATGGAGAAGCTCTGGCCAATAAGAACTATTTGAGAGCGGCAGAGATCCTGGCAGCTATTTCGCCCGGTGTGCTGCTGGACCATTCCAAAGTCCTGGTTTCCAAGGCAGATGCAGCAGGGGATCCCCATTCAGTAAATGAAATCCTCCGGATGGTTCAGGATCAGTGCGCAAATGCGCCAATGGACAAACTTCTGACGCTGAAAAAGGTTGTCGACTCAAACATCTCTGCAGAGGAAGAACCTGTGAAATTCAGGTTCAAACGGTCCAGATATGTTGAGGTAGAACCGTTTCCAAATGTGTCGCTAAAGCTCTCTGAAGAAACGAAGGATCGTTTTTCAAACATTCTGCACAGTTTGATCATCGGGCAGCTTGCACATAAGAAAGACATCGGGAAAGTATACATTCAGCCGGCACTGAAAAACTGTCCTGTTCCGGTTGTGGGACGATCCGACAGCGGAAAAAACAGAACTGTAGCAGCAGGTACAAAAATTCCATACGGGCGGGATAAACAAATACTGCGCGCCGCCTTGTATAAAAAAGGACCAAGGGACGGTTTCTTTGACTTCTCCTGTGCATTTCTTGACAAAAAATACAGTTTTCTCGGACAGATCTCCTGGAATAACCTTAAAGAAAACTTTGCTTACCATTCAGGAGATTGTCTGGATACGACAAGAGGCGTAACAGAGATCATAGATGTGGACCTCTCCAAGATAGGAAGCACTATTCCAAAAGCAAAATACATTGTCTATGAAGGAATAGCATGGGATAGCTTCACAACCGTAGATGGCCTGACGGAATGCTTTCTGACGTTTTCCAATGTTGACAAAGTCGGAGAGGACATAAGAGCAGCCGGAAATAATCCATTGAACCCGGCTGATGTGAAATTCAGAGTGGACTTAACAGGGAAAGCATATGCCAACATTCCTGTCATTTACGACCTTGATGACAATAGCATAACGATTCTGAATATGGCAACACATAACCATCTTGACAGTTTTGGAAAGGTGGCCCCTCCCGATACACACAGACATTTTGACCTGCCTCCGACCAGCCTCGCAATTGAGAATTATGCCGGTATACTGGCACAAACTGTTTACTACATAGACAAGAGGATTATGCAGGACAAAGCGTCTCTTTATGATCTTGCAATGTTGAATGTGGAGGCAAGGAACGGCGTCCTGACGGATAAGAAACACGAGGCGGATGTCATTTTTGCCCTGGACAGAAAACCTGTCAGAGAGGGCCAGAAACTTGTAACCATCTATGATAAAGATGTGATCAACACAGAATACATGGTTCCGAAAGCGTAGCGGGGTAATGCATATTGCATATTGCTTTTATATTATAGAAGCGGTATGAAAAGGGGCTGTAGAATAACCCCATAATAAGAGGAGCCGGTTCCAAAATGCTTGGAACCGGCTCCTTCATGTTTTAC
>CACZOS010000345.1 GCA_902782815.1 uncultured Lachnospiraceae bacterium
GGGTGCCGAGAAGCTCCGCTGCCCCTCCGAGCCCGGCGATGGCCCCGGAAACAATAAAGCTCATCAGCATCAGGCGCTTTACCGGGAAACCGTTAAACCTGGCCGCCGTGGAATTGATCCCGACAGCCCTGAGCTTAAAGCCGGTGGATGTCCTGTAGAGGAAATAGCTGATGGCAAGCCCCAGAACTACCGCAATGACAAATCCCCAGGTAAAGCGCATCCCGGTGATCACCCTCGGAAGCTGGCTCTCCTTTGGAACTGCCTGGGTCTGGGGAACGCTGCCGTCCCGCAGCCAGTTGGTGTAGACAACGCCCATCAACAGTGTCGCGATATAGTTGAACATGATGGAGGTGATCATCTCGTTCTGCCCCCGGGTGATCTTCAGGACTCCGGGAATGAAGCCCCAGAAACCTCCGGCCAGGACTCCGGCTGCCAGCGCGAGAATGGTGGCGGAAAGTCCTGTTGCCCCTGAAGTGAGGGTTACATAGATGGCAGCGATGGAGCCCATGATGAACTGACCTTCACCACCCAGGTTGAAAACTCCGCACTTATAGGCAAAGCAGGCACAGAGGCTTGTAAAGATCAGAGGAGTCGCCTTGGTAAGAGTAGTACCGATATTCGGCTTTGAACCAAAAGCACCTGTTGCCAGGCTTTTCATGGCCACTGCCGGGTTCGCTCCCAGACAGGCCATGATGACCGCCCCGATGAGGAGAGCAAGCGCGATGGACAGAAGGGGCACGACAACACCTGCCATGGAATGGTCACTTCTTTTCATTCTGTCTTCCCTCCTCTCCCTTTCCCGTCATTGCCAGGGAAATCTCTTTTATGGGAGGATTCACTCCGGAGTATTCTCCCATGATCTTCCCTTCAAAAAGCACCAGGATCCGGTCGGACATCTCCAGGATCTCATCAAAATCCGCAGAGATCAGGACAACGCCTACGCCTCTGTCCCTGGCTGATATCATCTGGTCACGGACAAAACGGGTGGCGCCGATGTCCAGTCCCCGGGTCGGGTGTGCGACCACCAGAAGATCCGGACCGGATTCCAGCTCCCTGGCCAGGATCACCTTCTGCTGGTTTCCTCCGGAGAGGCTGCGTACATCCTGGTCAACGCTCCTGCAGCGGATGTCATATTTCTCCACCATCTCCCGGGCATACTCGGAAATGGCTCTTTTTTTCAGGAACAGCCCGTTTCCGGCACTAAACCTCGGGCTTTCTGTTCTCTTCAGGACAATATTGTCCGCTATGCTCATATCGCTCAGAAGTCCCTGGAGATTCCGGTCCTCCGGCACATGGGCGGTTCCCTTCCGGATAAACAGAAGCGGGTCAAAGGCGGCTACCCTGGTCTCCTTCAGATCCAGTGTCCCTTCCTCCGGCCTGATGACGCCTGTGAGCAGCTGGGCAAGCTGGGTCTGTCCGTTCCCATCCACTCCCGCAATGCCTATGATCTCCCCTGCATGGATATTCATGCTGATGTCGGAAAGGCCGTTGTGCCTGGATTTCTTATGATACGAAACATGCTCCAGAACAGCCACGGTCTTCTTATTCTCCGTGTGTTTCCCATAGTGGGATTCCGAAAGTTCCCTGCCGATCATCAGGTTGGCCAGCTGCTGTGCGTCCATCTCTCCCCGTCCCACGGTGCGTACTGCCTCACCCTGGCGAAGAATGGTGATACGGTCTGAGATATGCAGGACCTCCCTCATCTTGTGGCTGATAAAGATGATACTCTTCCCCTCTTTTTTCAGGCGTTCTATAACCTGAAACAGTCCCTCCACTTCAATGTCTGTGAGGGCAGCGGTGGGCTCATCCAGAATGAGGAGTCCGGCGCCGCGGTAAAGAGCTTTCAGGATCTCCACTCTCTGCTGTTCCCCTACGGAGATCTCCGTGATCTGCCTGTCCAGCTGTACCTGAAAACCATATTTTGAAGCCAGCTCTTCAATTTCCCTGCGCCGGGCTTCCCTGTCAATAAAGATACCCCCGGCTTTCCGGTCCCCAAGGATAATATTCTCAAACACCGTCATGGCATCCACCAGCATAAAATGCTGATGCACCATACCGATCCCAAGATTTACCGCCTGGCTGGGTGATTCGATCCGCACCTCTTTGCCCCGGAGGAAGATTTTTCCTTCTGATGGCTGGTACAGCCCTGCAAGAATATTCATGAGGGTGGATTTTCCTGCGCCATTTTCTCCCAGAAGTGTGTGGATCTCGCCTTCTTCAAAAGTCAGGCTGATGTCCCTGTTGGCATAGAAGTCGCCAAAGCGCTTGCTGATATGGTCAATGCGAAGCAATTCACTCAATGCACGGCACCTCCTTTCGCTCATCGTATTCTTCTGACAAATATCTTTATATCTGCCCCCGATCAAAGATCGGGGGAGCCCGCCGGCTTTGAGGCATCAAAGGAATCCACAAGGATTCCTTCTATTATTCTTTATCATAACAAATCGCAGAGCTCGTTGCAATCCTTATTGCTTTCCAAGAAAGGGCTATGCCACATGTACATTAAAGAAATCGATGAGTGGTCCCATAAAGAATGCCGTGATGATGGTACCAAGCCCCACCACCGTGAATACCTGTCCCCAGGAATACCCTGAAAAAAGACACAGGAGTGTGCCGAGGATCACACAGGTAAGATCCGCAAGGATCCTGCAGTATTTAAAGCTCACCTTTGTCTGTTTCTGCGAAATGATCAGGGAAACCGCGTCATAGGTGGATACTCCCAGATCCGCCGTAAAATACAGGGCAGAAGCGAAGCACATCACCACCGTGGCAGCGAGCAGAAGGAAAAGCTTCCATGGGAATGACAGCTCCGGAAAAAGCTTCGTCAGTAATTCCTGGGAAAACTGAGCCACATACCCCAGCAGAAACAGGTTGATGAGCGTGGCAAGCCCGATCTTTTTCTTATCAAAGATGAAGGCGAAGGACAGCAGCACCAGATTGATGATCACATACAAAGTGCCGTAGGTGATGGGAATACAGGCATTCAGCCCGCTCACCAGTGACTGAAAAGGATCCACGCCCAGCTCGGCTCTTTTATACATCCCGACGCTGATGCCGCATATGATCACGCCGAGTACACTCATCAGGATACGTTTACATCTATAGCTCATATTCCGTCCTTTCTGTATCAATGATTCCGGTGATAAATATCTGTCGATGAAGGGGGAGCTTTTATCTGACATACAGTGAGGAAAACCGGGAACCTCCCGGCTCCCGGTTTTTCTCAACATCCGCGGCTGACAGCGCAGCCAGGATCCCGCTATGGAACGGGAATTATATGGTTCCGATATACATCTTATTACTCCACAAAGAATAATACCTGGTCCCGTCCTCCGCGGTTTTATATGCCCGGACGCTGACATACCAGGTCTTCCCGGCCTCCAGATTGGTCTTCTTGAAGGAGTTTCTGGACTGTCCTTTCACTGTAGCCGTTCTGATTCCCTTAAACTCCGGATTTGTGGAATATCCCAGCTGGTATCCCTCGACACCTTCCACGGGTTTCCACTGTGCCGCGACCGTTTTTCCTCCTCCCGTAATATCCGTAAGGGTGGGCTCCGGTAGGCTGCGTGTCAGCTTCAGCTGCTTGGTGCCGCTCCACACGGAATATATTTTCTTTCCATCCTTGACAAGATAGGTCCGTACACCGACATAGTATGTCTTGCCTACCTCCAGGCCGGGTCTTGTTGCCCTGTTGTTATCCGTATAGCTGGCCGTCTTCGTGCCGGTCTTAAAGGATTCATCCTGAGACCACCTGATCTGATAGCCGGTAACCTGGTCCCCCTTCGATCTCCAGTAAATCTTGAGATTCCCGGAACCCAGATCCAGCAGCTTGGTGACAGGTGTAGATGGAACCGACGGCAGAGGGGTCGCGGTGGGAACCGGTATCGGTGTCGCTGTCGGTTTCGGGGCAGCAGTCGGTGTCGCCTCCGGTGCCTTAGTCGGCGTCACCTCCGGTGTCTTGGTCGGCGTCAC
>CACZOS010000346.1 GCA_902782815.1 uncultured Lachnospiraceae bacterium
CGTACAGGATATGACAGCCTCGATTATTCATTATTCTATCAGAATTTGAATACCGCAACACCGTAAGCCGGAAGATCATAGGCGATGGAGAATTCCTTCCCGTCGCATTCCTGTTTGACCGGTTTATAGGTCTCCGGCCTCTCCTTGCCGCTTCCGCCAAAATCAGGGGAGTCACTGTTGAGCACAAGAGTATGCTTTTTCCCGCATGTGGTGCCTACCCGGTAATCCGGACGGGCAATGGGGGTAAAGTTGCAGACAAAGAGAAGGTTGTTCCTTCCATTCTCCGAATGACGGACGAAGGAGAAGATACTCCGGTCGCCGTCATTGGCATTGATCCATTCAAAGCCCTCCGGTATACTGTCGGACTCATAGAGGCATTTGTTTTTGGTGTAGAGATGGGCCAGATGGCGGACAAAATTCTGCAGGTTCCGGTTATTATCCTCCTGAAGCAGATACCAGTCCAGTTCCCTGGCTTCACTCCACTCACGATGCTGTCCGAAATCCTGCCCCATAAAGAGGAGTTTCTTTCCCGGATGTCCCACCATGAAGGCATAACCCACCATGAGGTTCTTAAATTTGTCATCCGGATACCCGGGCATCTTCTCCAGCATGGAACATTTGAGGTGGACCACCTCATCGTGGGAAAGAACCAGCATATAGTTCTCCGCGTAGGCATACATCATGGCGAAGGTCATCTTGTTGTGGTTATATTTCCGGAAATAAGGATCCAGCTTCATATACTCAAGGAAATCATGCATCCAGCCCATATTCCATTTGATGCTGAACTCCAGACCGCCGTACTCGGCCTTATCGGTAACCTTGGGCCAGGCGGTGGATTCCTCGGCAATGGTCAGGACGCCCGGATTTCTCTTCTTGATGATGCTGTTAAGGTGTTTGAAGAAATCGATAGCTTCCAGATTCTCGTTTCCGCCATGTTCATTGGGAACCCAGTTCCCCGCGTCACGGCCGTAATCCAGATAGAGCATGGAAGCCACGGCATCCACCCGGATACCGTCGATGTGGAACTTCTCCACCCAGTAGAGGGCATTGCAGATCAGGAAATTCCTGACCTCATTTTTGCCGAAGTCAAAAACCATGGTTCCCCAGTCAGGGTGTTCTCCCTTTCTGGGATCGGCATATTCATACAGGGGTGTTCCGTCGAATCTGGCCAGACCGAAAGTATCCCGGGGGAAATGGGCCGGAACCCAGTCCAGGATGATCCCGATATTCTTCTTGTGGAGGTAATCCACAAAATACTGAAAGTCTTCCGGTGTTCCGTAGCGGGAGGTGGGTGCGAAATAATTGGTTACCTGATAGCCCCAGGATCCGTCAAAGGGATGTTCCGCGATTCCCATCAGCTCCACATGGGTATAGCCCATATCTTTCACATAATCAGCCAGGCGTTCCGCAGCCTCGCGGTAGTTATAGAATCCGGTCTCTTTCTCCGGATCCTGCACCGGATGTTTCATCCAGGAACCCAGATGGACTTCATAGACAAAGATGGGACTCTTCTTCTCATCAAAAGTCTGGCGTTTTGTCATCCACCTTTTGTCATGCCATTTAAATTTGGAGAGGTCTGCCACCACAGAGGCGTTATTGGGCCGCAGCTCTGCCTGTACGCCAAAGGGGTCAGCCTTCAGGACCGGTTCCCCTTTCTGAGGTCTTACGCAGTATTTATAGACCTCACCTGCCTTCATGCCGGGTACAAAGGTCTGGTAAATTCCCATGGGTTCTATCTTCTCCATGGGATTCGCACGGGAATCCCAGTCGTTGAAATTACCCACAAGGGATACTGCTTTGGCATTTGGAGCCCAGACGGCAAAAGCTATGCCTTCCTGTCCGTTTCGGGTATCTACGTGGGCTCCCAGTTTTTCATAAAGATCGTAATGAGTACCCTGTCCGAAAAGATACTGGTCATATTCTGTGATCATTCTTGTATTATCCATCAGCTAATCCTCCCGTAGCGGTTGTCTGTCTTCATCAGTACAGTATAGATAGAGTATAGCATAGATAAACAAAAAAAACCACTCCGCTGACATGTACAGATAATAATAATCTTCACATCAGATGAAGTGGTTTTTATCGAATTATAAAGTGATTGAAAACACTGTCAGGTATCCTGAATACTCTGATGATTATTCCACGATCACCTTGATCCATCCTTCAGGCGCTTCGATCTCTCCCATCTGGATCCCGGTCAGGGTATCATAGAGTTTTTTGGTGATCGGACCCATGTCATCCATACCGCTGGGGAAGCAGATCTCCTCTCCCGTTGCGGGGTTCACAACCTTGCCCACCGGGGAGATGACCGCTGCAGTTCCGCAGAGACCGCATTCCGCAAAATCCTTGAGTTCATCATAATATACTTCCCTGTGTTCAACAGGCATTCCCAGGTATTTCTCAGCCACCACCATCAGAGACCTGCGGGTGATGGAAGGAAGGATGCTGTCGGACTTGGGAGTGACAAACTTCCCGTCTTTTGTGATAAAGATAAAGTTGGCTCCTCCGGTTTCCTCAACCTTTGTCCTGGTCCGGGGATCCAGATACATGTTCTCATCATAGCCCTGAGCGTGAGCATCGGTAATGGCATATAAACTCATGGCGTAATTAAGTCCCGCCTTAATATTGCCGGTTCCATGGGGAGCTGCCCGATCCACGTCACTGACACGGATGGTGATGGGTTTGGCTCCTCCTTTGAAATAGGGGCCGACCGGTGTCACAAAAATACGGAACTCATACTCATCCGCAGGTTTTACCCCGATCACGGGATTGCTGCCGTACATGTAGGGACGGATATATAAGGTGGCTCCTGACCCGAAGGGGGGTACGTAGGCAGCATTGGCCTCCACGACCTTTTCCACCGCCTCGATGAATTTTTCTTCCGGAAATACCGGCATAACAAGACGTCTGCAGGAATCAGCCATACGGCTTGCATTTAAATCAGGGCGGAAGCATACGATCTTTCCGTCCTTTGTAGTGTAGGCCTTAAGGCCTTCAAAACATGTCTGCGCATACTGGAGTACGCCGGCACACTCGGATATACGGACAGTGGAATCGGTGGTCAACTCTCCGTCGTCCCATTTTCCATCTTTAAAATTTGCCACATACCGGTAATCTGTGGGCATGTAGCTGAAACCGATATTACCCCAGTCGATATTTTTCTTTTCCACGTCTTATTCTCCCTTCGCTGAACTGATTGCCCCTTTAGAGCTTAAGATGAAAGATTTTAATCGTTATCTTTCGTTTTTAAAGTATATCACAATCAGCCCTGCTTTGTCACCTATATATCTGCGATTTTCTGCCCGGATGCATCACCTGGAATTTACCAGAACATATCCTCCGCAATATGAGGCAGATGAATAATATGGATAAGTGAGATTATCACCGCTGGTGGCGGTACATCTGAACATATAAGCACAGACATCTTCAAGATCCACCAGCTTGATCCTGCCCATGCTGCCGAAAGAAGTCCGGTCGGCGGAATCCGCGACGATGGCCTGATATTTATCGGTCATACCCAATAAAGCCATGGTATGTCTACCGCTGGTCCATCGGGTATCCTCAACTCCCACCCGGTCATAACGTTCGTCCCTGACTGTGATGATCACAGGTCTGCCGGTAAGGAGGTGATCTCTGATCTGCTTGAGTACCGCCGGTCTGGAATAACTGCGTACATAATTAGCGTCTATATTTTTATAAAGAAGCAGCTGCTGCACACCGTATGGGCAGAGGGGCATCTGTTTATCCTCAGATTTGGAGTAATTTTTAGCCCAGGGGTTCTGAGGATTCTGATTATAAAGGTTCCCATACAGAGAATTAAAAGCCTCATACTCCAGATTCTGCACCGTATTGCAAGGTGTCTGTTTCTCGGAAAGATATCCGCTCAATATCGTGGTGGCTGCACAGGCTGCACACCCATGGTTGGATATATAGTTCTTCACATTAAAATCAAACGCTTTTTCCACCAGCTGATCCTGAGTCTCATCCCCTATCACCACGGTTTCCGTCACCTTAAAGGATCTGCTGATCGTGCCGGTAGGGAACCCGTTTTTCACACTGAATCCATTCGTTGAAGTCTGATGAAAGACCGTATATGTACGGGTTCTGCCGTTCCCCACATTGATTTTCTGAGAGTACTGTTCACCTTTGGTATTGGATGCAATCCAGCCGGAAGGGGTAACAATATCCCCGCTTTTTCCGACCATGACCCGACATCTGTAAATCTTTGCACCTGCTTTTGCAGTGATATAACAAGACCCATGGTCCTTGGCGATACATGTGCATATTCCGTTTTTTACAACCACATCGAGAATTGAGTTGTCTGAAGTGGAATACTGAACTGCAGCTGATCCGGTAGGATTCTGATAGATAAAGGTTCTTCCTACCATGGTTCTTGCTTCTGTGGTATAAACTAACGGTACAGTGACGGAACATTTGTAGGTATACCCGTCTGCAGCTGCAGTGACAGTGGCACTGCCGTAAGTCAAAGCCTTACATACCCCTGTACTGGCATTCACACTGAGGACAGAACTGTCGCTGCTGGAATACCTGACAGGATTGTGGGTATTGGTCACTTTATAAGTGAAAGTCTTCCCGTTTTCAATCGTCACATTCTTATGGCTGACTGACGGAACGCAGACCTGGCAGGTCATCTTTATCCCCCTGCTGGTGCAGGTGATCTTTGCCTTTCCGGCCTTGACGGCAGTCAATTTCCCTTTATTTACCTTGACCACCTTTGAATTGCTGGATTTCCACTTGGTGTTCTTTCCGTTTGAGACTTTCAGGGTCTTGGTGGTCCCCGTATCTTTTAAGGTACATTTGTAAAGGCTCAAGGAAACAACCGTCACATTACACTTAAGTACTTTGGATCCCACCTTGGCCTTGATAACCGCATTCCCTGCCTTTTTGGCAGTGACTTTTCCTTTATTGGTCACCTCGGCAACACTTTTCCTGGATGAGAGCCAGGTTACTTTATTCTTTCCGCTGCCGGATACTTTCAGCTGTTTTGTTTTTCCTGCCTGCAGCACGACCTTTTTCTTGCTGATCTTCGGTTTCGCCTTGGCCTGACCTTCCACGGGGGATATTGCGAAAATCAATAATCCGATAATTGCCAGCAAGATCAAGCGACGATATCCATGACTTTTTTTCATACGATTCTCCTTTGTCAACATGCTGTTAACCGATTCCCTTCTTTCAGCGGCTGCGGGAAAGCTCCTTTATCCAGTGCTCGGCGATGGTCTTCATCCCCTCTTTATTGGGATGGATTCCGTCTATGGTAGCATATTCCGTACCGTATCGTTCCAGATCCACCACCTTTACCCCCGCTTTTTCAGCACAGTCCCGGATGATCCGGGAGTAGATGCGGGGGGAGACACATCCGTCAATATTGAAGAAATTCAGCCGGGGATCATCGATTTCCTTACCACGCATCAGGGTAGCACAATAAATCTCCGCATCCGGATAAAGCCGGATGAGAGACGCGATCGTCCTCCGGTATGCATCTTCAAATTCCTCCGGAAGAACGGAATATGCCCAATCATTCCCGCCCATATAAAGGAAAATGACATCGGGAATTCCGTTTATTGCAAGGGATTTAAGCCTGGCAGCTGATGTCCCGGACAGGCTCACATCTCCTGCAACAGTACTGCCGGATATGGAGTTATTATATCCGAGCGTCCCTCCTTCCGCAAGGATAACCTGCATCCACCAGGTATCCTCCACAGATTTTATCCCTGTTTCACTCCCGGTAAACCGGTCGTAAAAATCATATCCTGCCGGGGTATACCCTTCAAAAGTGCTGAGGGAATCCCCCAGGATTGAATAGATCCTCTGTTCTGCCATTCCGATTCTCATTTCCTTATCCTTCAGGAACATTTCCTGTATGGAAAAAAGAAGGCATCTTATCAAAAGACACCTTCTCTTCACTTATCTCAATTATACTGCTCTCCCGAACTTTTTAAAAGACCCTGTTTAAAAGAATATCCATGGGGATCGGTCATCATTCCTGGGGCAGACAGGCGAGGGCCAGACCGGTAGCAACCGCGTTGCGCGGTCCCTCGGTACCACGGATATTACCGCGGCCCGCTACGATATCATATTTACCCAGAGCATCGGTGACCATGGTAGGGATCTCAAAATCAAGAGCGGATCCGCCTACCAGGACAACAAACTGGATATCCTTGGGATTACCGGTAGGACTTACCATTGACAGGGCCCTGATGGCGTTAGTGACAAATACCTTCTTCTTGGCATTCTGGCGGATTTTCCTCACCTTCTCGATAGAGTCGATACCTTCCAGGGGTACCAGCTGCCCGTCTTCCTTGTACAGACATACCTTGGCGAAAACGTTGGGATCGATGGCCTTAGTCATGAACTGTACCGTTCCATCCTCATGACGGATGTGGAAGAGACTCTCCACATTAACAAGGGGATATTTCTTCACATCCTCAGCCAGTTCAAAGTCATCCAGACCCAGCTCAGACTGAATAAGCAGAGATACCATGTTTCCGGCTCCGGCAAGGTGAACCAGTTTTACTTTCCCTTCACGGTTGATGATTGAGGCATCCGTAGAACCGGCACCCATGTCCAGAATGGCAAGAGGTGTGCTGGTACCGGGTGTGGTAAGGGCTCCTTTAATAGCCATGTCCGCCTCAACACCGCCCACATATACCGGAACACGCAGTTTATTGGTCAGTTCCTGGGCAATCATCTCCATCTGGAGGCGGTCGGATTTGACCATGGCGGCGATGCCAACCGCATTCTCCAGAGAGAACTCGTCGGCAATTCCGCCCTTTACCTTCTGGGGATTGAAGGTATCCACAGCAAGAAGATCCTGAATCTTAACATCACGGGGATGCTTCTCGGTCAGCCTGGCCATAACACGACGGACATTATCCAGCATATTTCCGGCATTGGTTCCTACTTCTCCTTCGATATCCTGTACTTCCGGTATCGTGGCAATGGCATCCATGATCTTCTCGGCACCTTCATCCACGTCCACCGTCACGGATTTCTTCTCTCCGATGAAAGTGATGGTTCCTGCCTTGATGCTGCGTTCTTTAACATCACCCTGAGATGTCTTGATCACAACGCCCGAACGGGTTCCGATCAGAGACCGGGCAATGGGAACGATCCTCTTGGTCTCCTTGGGTCCGAGATTAAATAATGTGGCAATTCCATAGGGATTGGAAAGGGTCGAAACCACACTGCCTACCGGCGCGACCTCGATGGCACACACCAGGTCAAGGGGAACTCTGTCAATCAGACGTACCTCATCTATAATGGGAATGGGGGTTTCCAGACGATGGTTGATCAGATTTCCCTCATCAGTCTGGACGATGGCACCCTTTATGCTTACGTTTTTCTTGGCGGAATTAATGATATCCACAGCGTCCAGGAAATTGACCGTGGACGGAATGACTGCAATGATATCCATAGGCTCCGTGATCTTAGGGATATCCGTGATCAATACGGAAGTTCCTACACCGATACCGATACCGCCCGGAGTAGAGGGATTATGGCCGATCACCGTAGATTCGGTGATGACGGTCTCGGAAATCGTCTCCATGGCAACATCGCCGATAACCGGGGCTGCTTCATTGATCCGGACTTCCTGAAGATCCGAATAATCCATACCCAGCTTTGCCAGGGCGTTCTTAAGGGAGTAAAAAACACCGCTGATGTTATCCAGGGTACCCTTGATCCCGGTGGTGGGTCCGATCCCGCTGGCCAGGAATTCAATATCGCTTCCCTCGATCCTGGCGATGGCTACTTCTGTTGTTGCGTTTCCAATATCCACGCCTGCTACATATCTCATAAATCTCCTCCATCCTCTCTAGGTTCAGAGTAGGTCTTTTTTAGATAATACCTCTTTATAACAGTCAGAACACCAACAAAGAAAGTATTAAATCTCACATTTTTTGTGCATAATAATCTATATTGATTATATCATCCCCCAAAAACAGGGTCAAATAGTTGATACCATAAATATTTGATGAAAAAGATGAATTATCGACACTAAAATTTGCATTAACCTTAATGAACAACGAAATATTGTAAAGAAAATGCAATTTTTTGTATTTTGATTTATCGCCTTGACATTTGCGTTAAATCTCTGTAAAGTAAAAAATGGATGTTCTCAAGCTTATGGCTTGAACCCGATATATCACTTATCAATTCACCAAAAATACAAAAGAAAGGGGTCTTAAAAAAGAATATGAAAAAGAGTTTTAACATTTTAAAAACCTGTTTTGCTTTATTATTCCTGGCAATACTGGCATACGGCGTAAAGGCAGAAGCCGCCAATGTAGTCAATATTGATGTTA
>CACZOS010000347.1 GCA_902782815.1 uncultured Lachnospiraceae bacterium
CTCAGCACAAATACGCAGGCGCTCTGGGAAGAAAAACCCCGCACGATATCCTCCGCCAGGGCCCGGCAGGAGGGTGATCCGCATGATCCGCAGTTGAGGCCCGGGAACATATCCGTAAGCCGTTCCACCTCCTCCATCATGGCGAAGGCTTTTTCCATATCGGGATCCAGCTCCATCACAGGCCGGTATTCCAGTTCTGAACTCCACCTGTATTCCTCCGGAACCAGGTCTTCCCGGATTATGTTCTTATAGGGGGGCAGATATTTTCTTATGGACTTAAGTTTGACTTTGGCGATAAAAGGATTTTCCACGGTGAACACCCCTCCCACGCATCCGCCGGGGCAGGCATTCAGCTCCACAAATTTGATATCGTTAAGCTTCTCGTCCTCCATATCATTAAGGACCTTTATACAGTTTTCGATTCCGTCGGCAGCGAGATAGGAATCGGTCAGCAGCGCAGCCGCCTCCCCGCCGGAGGATCCCCAGCTTACCCCCACCCGGCCGCTGCTGGTCTCCACACAGGTATCCTCAGCCTGCTTAAGCAGTCCCACCAGCCTGGTATAGACATCCTTTATGGAGATAACCGCATCGATATTGCTTTTTTCAAGACCGATCGGCGTATAGATGCTGGATGCTTTTGCGGTGCAGGGGGAGATGAAAACCGTCCCGATCTTATCCGCCGGAAGACCCGTCTCCTCCATGGCCCTCTCCCTGGCCAGTTTCCCCGCAAGCTCCGCCGGCGTAAGCAGAGGCAGCATATTGTCGATCAGATTGGGAAAACGGATCCGGATAAGCCTGGATATGGTGGGACAGGCAGAACTGATCAGGGTCATGCCAGAATCAGAGTTTTTAATATATTTTCTCGTGGCATCGGAAACGAGTTCCGCTGCCTGGGCTACTTCAAATACATCGTCAAATCCGAGAATACGAAGGCCTTCCACCACGGTTTCGGGACCTTCCAGATTATTGAACTGCGCGTAAAGTGACGGAGCGGGAAGTGCCACGGTATATTCATACTGATCGAGAACATCAAGACTCTGACAGACGGCTATCTTCGCATGATGAGGGCAAACCCGTATACATTCGCCGCAGTCTATGCAGCGTGCCGAAATGATCCTGGCCTTGCCTTTATTCACCCTGATGGCTCCTGTGGGACACCTTTTTATGCAGTTCGTGCAGCCAAGACATTTATCCTTGTCAAGAGTGACACTGTGTATAAAATCAGCCAAAACGACACCTCATTTCAATGATTTAATATCTTCATCCTCACGGTGGTCCCGACACCCAGCTCGGTCTCAATGCTTATCTCGTCAGAATTACGCTTCATGTTGGGCAGACCCATCCCGGCGCCGAAGCCCAGATTCCGCACCTGATCTGAGGCCGTGGAATAACCGTCCTGCATGGCTTTGTCGATATCGGGAATGCCCGGACCGACATCGGCCAGGGTAAGATTGATCTCCTTGGAATTCACATCCGCGGTGATCTGTCCTCCGTTGGCGTGGATCACCATGTTGATCTCCCCTTCATAAAGGGCGATGGAGACTCTGCGGATGACGTCTGAAGGAAATCCGAGTTTTTTCATCTTCTTCTTCAGGTCCCCGGATGCTTCGCCGGCACGGGTAAAATCATCCCCCGGGACTTCATAATTAAACGTCATTTTTTACTCCTCCGCGAATTCCGTTCTGGTACAGAAGACCACAGGCACTGAACATGGTATGCTCTGTCTTAAGGACGCAGATATCCCTGTCTTTAGCCAGTTCGATAACACTCTCCTGAGGATCCTTTCCCCTTACCAGGATGACACATTTCATATCCATCATCTCGGCTGTCCTCACCGCCTGGGTGTTGATCAGGCCGGTCAGCAATACGGCCTGGTCCTTAACAAAGGCAAGCACGTCGCTCATCATATCACTTCCGCAGGCATGATCCACCTCCTGGTCAAGAAGTTCATCATTACCGTACAAAAGCTCCGCATCAAGAATTCTGATTATATCCCTTACTGTCATAGTATCCGGCCGCGTTATCCGATATGACGGCCTGTCTCCTTTCTGCTTATTAATGTAATTAACTATATCAAAGGAAAAGAAGAAAAGCAACAGATATGAAAAGAGTAGTATAAACAAATCAAAAATACCGGAAAACTGTCTGATAATAGCCACATTTATCCTAAAATCCGCATCACAAAAAAGCCGGTTTCTTCAAATACCAAAAAACTGTTATTGCGACATGGGGGCTTGTCTGCTATATTAATAATGAGGTTAAAGGTCGTTTTTTTAGCAATCTTAAAGTCTATATGTCACAACAAATCAATTTATTTAAGGAAGAGGGGGACCCATTATGGCAAACTCGAAAACCAAAGTACCGTTTCAGGGCACTCCGGAGCAGGAAAAAGCTCTTCTTGAAGTAATCGACCGCCTTAAAGATCAGAGAGGCGCTCTTATGCCCATACTTCAGGAAGCACAGGATATCTACGGATACCTGCCCGAGGAAGTGCAGAAGATCATCGCAAAAGGTCTCAATGTACCTTTTGAGGAAGTTTACGGAGTAGCGACATTCTACTCCCAGTTTACCCTTAATCCCAAGGGGAAATACAAAGTGTCCGTATGTCTCGGAACCGCATGTTATGTAAAGGGTTCCGGAGAAGTGTACGCACAGCTTGCCAAGGAGCTGGGAATCGAGGGCGGAGAATGTACCGCCGATATGAATTTCTCGCTGGAAGCATGCCGCTGTGTAGGTGCCTGCGGACTGGCGCCGGTCATCATGATCAACGATGAAGTTTACGGGCGTCTGACACCGGATCAGGTTCCGGGAATCCTGGCCAAGTATAAGGACAGCTGAGATGCAGGAACTTTCCATGAATGTGCTTGATGTGGCAGAGAATTCCATGCGGGCACAGGCGAAAAACGTGACCATAAAAGTCATCGAGGATTCAGCTGCCGATACCCTTTCAATCATCATTGAGGATGACGGCTGCGGAATGACTGAAGAGCAGGTGGCTCAGGTCACAGATCCGTTTTTCACAACAAGGACCACCAGAAAGGTTGGTCTGGGAGTACCTCTCTTTAAGATGGCGGCGGAAATGTCCGGCGGAAACTTTACCATTTCTTCAGAGCCGGGCGTCGGAACGAAAACCAGCGCAACATTCGGACTTTCCAACATAGACCGCATGCCACTCGGAGATATGGCCTCCACGATCCAGCTGCTTATCTGCAGCCACGAAGAGGTGAATGTGATGTACACCCATATCGTGGACGGAAAAGAGTTTTTTATCTCCACAGACCAGCTTAAGGAAATTCTTGAGGGCGTTTCCCTTGAAACCCCCGAGATAAGGATGTTCGTAGAAGAATATCTGCGGGATAACATCCAGGCATTGTACACTGACGAGGAGGAGTAGCTAATGAAAAGCTTAGAAGAGCTTAAAGCATTAAGAGATAAGGCTCGTAATAACATGGGAATGAGGGAGGATGCCCCCGACAATACCCGGATCGTGGTGGGAATGGCCACCTGCGGGATTGCTGCCGGTGCGCGTCCGGTTCTCAATTCATTTGTAAACGAAGTCGCAAAGCGCGGGCTTAAGAATGTAACGGTGTCACAGACAGGCTGCATCGGCATCTGCCAGTTTGAGCCTGTGGCAGAAGTATTTGAACCCGGCAAGGAAAAGGTCACTTATGTCAAACTAGACGCGGACAAAGCGAAAAAGATCGTGGTAGATCATATTGTTAACGGAAATGTTGTTACCGAATACACTATCGGCGCCGTAAATGCCGCGAAATAAGGAGGAAATAGTATGTATCGTTCACATGTACTTATCTGCGGCGGAACAGGCTGTTCTTCATCGGGCAGTCAGAAAGTCCAGGATGCACTTGAGAAAGAACTTAAGGCAAACGGGCTGGAAGAAGAAGTTGCCATAGTCCGCACAGGATGTTTCGGCCTCTGCGAGAACGGTCCCGTTATGATCGTATATCCGGAGGGTTCTTTCTATTCACGGGTAACCCCCGAGGACGTAACGGAAATCGTATCCGAGCATCTGCTTAAAGGCCGTATCGTACAGCGCCTTCTTTACAAGGACTCCATCGATGCGGAAAATGACACCATCAAGTCTCTCGACAACACTCCTTTCTACAAGAAACAGAAGAGGGTTGCCCTTCGGAACTGCGGTATCATCGATCCCGAGATCATTGACGAATATATCGCTTATGACGGTTATCAGGCTTTAGGAAAAGTTCTCACCGAAATGACCCCTGAAGAGGTCATCGAAACCCTGAAGGCTTCCGGCCTGAGAGGCCGTGGCGGAGCAGGATTCCCCACCGGCGTAAAATGGTCCTTCGCAGCGGCCCAGCCCGGTCCGGAGAAATATGTATGCTGTAACGCCGATGAAGGCGACCCCGGTGCATTCATGGATCGTTCCGTTCTTGAAGGCGACCCCCATGTTGTCATCGAGGCCATGATCATCGCCGGTTACGCCATCGGCGCCCACCAGGGATTCATCTATGTGCGTGCCGAGTATCCCATCGCCGTTAAACGTCTCCGGATCGCCATCGGACAGGCAAGGGAATACGGTCTGCTGGGCAAGGATATCCTTGGTTCCGGATTTGATTTCGATCTGGATATCCGCCTTGGAGCCGGCGCCTTCGTCTGCGGTGAGGAGACAGCGCTTATGACCTCCATCGAAGGCAAGCGCGGCGAACCAAGACCCAGACCTCCTTTCCCGGCGGTCAAAGGTCTCTTTGAAAAACCCACTATCCTTAACAACGTTGAAACCTACGCCAATATCCCCCAGATCATCCTTAAGGGTGCGGACTGGTTCGCCTCCATGGGAACCGAGAAGTCCAAGGGAACCAAGGTATTCGCTCTGGGCGGCAAGATCAAGAATACCGGTCTTGTGGAGATCCCCATGGGAACCACTCTCAGGGAGATCGTGGAAGAGATCGGCGGCGGCATCCCCAACGGCAAGAAGTTCAAGGCGGCACAGACCGGCGGACCTTCCGGCGGGTGTATACCGGCAGAGCACTTTGACGTCCCCATCGATTACGACAACCTGATCGCCATCGGCTCCATGATGGGTTCCGGCGGTCTGATCGTCATGGATGAAGACAACTGTATGGTGGATATCGCGAAATTCTTCCTTGAGTTCACCGTTGATGAGTCCTGCGGAAAATGTACCCCCTGCCGTATCGGAACAAAACGTATGTATGAGATCCTTGACAAGATCACCAAGGGTCAGGGTACCCTTGAGGATCTCGACAAACTGGAAGAGCTCGCCAACTACATTAAGGCCAATTCACTCTGCGGTCTCGGTCAGACAGCTCCCAACCCCGTACTGTCCACATTGAGATATTTCAAGGATGAATATATCGCACACGTCGTTGAGAAGAGATGCCCGGCAGGAGTATGTAAGAGCCTTCTTTCCTTTACCATCGATCCCGACAAGTGTAAAGGCTGTACGCTCTGCTCGAGAAAATGCCCTGTTGACGCTATCTCCGGTAAGGTAAAAGAACCTCATGTAATAGACCTGAGCAAGTGTATAAAGTGCGGAACCTGCATGGATTTATGTAAGTTCGGAGCTATCTCGAAGAAATAGAGGGGTGTGTAGATATGGAAATGATAAAAGTTAAAATTAACGGAATAGAAGTTGAAGTTGAAAAGAATACCACCATTCTTGATGCTGCAAAAAAAGCCGGTGTCCGCATTCCCACGCTCTGTTATCTTCGTGAAATCAATGCCATCGGTGCCTGCCGTATCTGTCTGGTGGAAGTAAAGGGAGCCAGAGGTCTCTGCGCAGCCTGCGTATACCCGCTGGACCGCGACGGCACGGAAGTTTTCACCAACACTCCCGCCATCCGTCAGTACAGGAAGATGACTCTGGAACTGATCCTGTCAAATCACCGTATGGAATGTCTTTCCTGCGTACGTTCGGACGACTGCGAACTCAGACAGCTCTGCGCAGAGTACGGCGTAGATCAGAACGCATTTAAACCTGCCGAGCCCATGGAGCCGGATATCGATGAAGCCGTGCACCTGATCAGGGATAATTCAAAATGTATCCTCTGCCGCCGCTGCGTGGCAGTCTGCAAAGCTAACCAGTACACCGGAGTCATCGGAGCCAACAACCGTGGATTCGCCACACATATCGGCAGTCCCTTTGATGAGCCCTTATCCAACACCTCCTGCGTAAACTGTGGTCAGTGTATTGCTGTCTGTCCCACAGGAGCCCTTACCGAGAAAGACGACACCGACAAGGTATGGGCAGCCATAGCGGACCCGCAGAAGCATGTCGTGGTAGCTCCCGCTCCTTCTGTACGTGTACAGCTGGGTGAATACTTCAATCAGCCCATCGGCACAAACGTGGAAGGAAAGATGATCGCCGCCATCAGAAGACTCGGCGTGGATAAGGTCTTTGATGTGGA
>CACZOS010000348.1 GCA_902782815.1 uncultured Lachnospiraceae bacterium
ATTTCTCTGAAGCTCATATTCTTGGCCTGACCGCGACACCGACACCGGAAGCTTACGCGTATTTCAACAATAATATCATCGAGAAATATACCTATGAGGATTCTGTGGTTGACGGCGTGAATGTGCCGTTCCGTATCTACAGGATCAAAACAAAGGTTACAGAGGACGGCGGCCAGATTAAAGCTGGCACAAAACTGACAGAAACAGTACGGAGAAACGGTCAGGAAACAGTTATTACAGCAAGCGGTGATATCGTATATGATGAGAACCTTCTGGATCGTTCTGTGACAAATGCAGATCAGATTCGGGAAGTGCTTCAGGCATATAAGAAGTCCATCTATGAAGAGCTTTACCCGGACCGTGAACAGAAGTGGGAATACATCCCCAAGACACTGATCTTCGCAAAGGACGAAAACCACGCAACGGAGATTGTCAAAGCTGTCAGGGAAGTCTTCGGTTCAGAATTTGACGACGGGGAAGTGCCGGAACATTTTGTTCAGAAGATTACCTATACTTCTGAGGATTCCAACGGCCTGATCCGGGACATGCGTATCGAAAAAGATTTCCGTATCGCTGTCACTGTCACGCTGGTTGCCACCGGTACGGATATCAAACCACTGGAAGTTGTCCTGTTTATGAAGGACGTCTTCTCAGACGTTTTGTATACGCAGATGAAGGGCCGCGGCTGCCGGACAATCAATGACGATAAGCTTCAGGAAGTCACGCCGAATGCCGTGACAAAGGAATGTTATTACATTGTAGACGCGGTAGGCGTCACCGAGCATGAGAAAGGTATTCCACCTATCATTCATTCTGGGCCGGGCAGAAAGATGCTTTCTCTGAAAGATCTGCTCGAGCATCTGGCACATAACGAACTCAGTGACGATAACCTGTTTTTGCTGCGAGATTACTGCGCAACAATTCATAGAAGATACGAGAATAATGCCCTTTTCGGAAGACATCTGGATCAGTTCATTTCCGATTTCGGTTTTGCTCCGCGCACCATAGCCAACAATATCCAGGAAGCATTTGACGAAAATATTTTGCCTCCCTTCCTCGGCGTGTCTATGGACAATACAGTGCGTATGTCAATCATCGAATGTCTCATCATGAGCACTCACGCCAGGAATAAGCTTCTGGAAATGCAGCGGGGCTATATCCTTCGCACCAATGAGGATCCGGATAGATTGCTTTATGCTGGTTTCTCCAAGGAAACAGCAAAGACGTTTATTGAGAACTTTGAAAAATACCTGTATGAAAATCGGGACAAGCTGGAAGCTCTGCGGATTATCTACAATTCAGAGGATAAAGTCATTACCCATTCCGTTTTGATGGATCTCTGGGATGCCTTGCGGCATGAAAACCGTGAATATGGAATTTATCAGATCTGGAAGAACTATCAGGTCCTGGATGAAAACGGGAATGTAGAGGAACTGGACCTGAAATCCAATGTGAATGCCTTAACCAATCTGATCCAGATTGTCCGGTACGCATTCAGGAAGAATCAGATGTTGACCAGTCTTTTAGGTTCTTTTGCAAGAAGATTCAACCTGTATTGCGGACAGGTTCAGCGGGAACTGACAGATGATCAGCGGGAACTGATGAAAAGAATCGGGGAATACGTTATCAATGACGGTGCTATTTCAATAAATGACTTAAACGAAGTAGATACCGATATGTGGCGTCAGGGCATTACACTGTTTGGTGCAAAAGCATTGTCAGCAGAAATGCAGGCACTGTCGCAGATTTTATTGAAAGCATCGTAAGGAGTATTTGACTAATGGCACAGAATCAGAAATCTGAATCCGCTCTTCTTAACAAAGTATGGGGTATAGCCGCAGTGTTAGCTGCTGCCGGTGTGGGCTTTACGGATTATATTACTCAGCTTACTTATATTCTTTTCCTGAAAATGGATGATGAAAAGGAAAGTCTGGGACTGGAGAGCTATCTGCCGGAAGGCAGCAAATGGAAAGACCTCTGTGAACTCAGCGGTACGGATCTGGTAGAAAAGTATGAAGAGATTCTCAAAGAACTGTCTGAAACGGAAGGCCTGATCGGTACCATTTTTACCCGTGCAACCAATAAGATAGATCGCCCTGTCTTGCTCAAAAAGGTTATCGACATGGTGTCAGAAGATAACTGGTACATGATGGAAGGTGACCTGAAGGGCGCCATATATGAGGACATCCTGGAAAGAAACGGTCAGGATAAGAAGAGCGGCGCTGGCCAGTACTTTACTCCGCGTGCACTGATCTCTGCCATTGTGGATGTTATTGATCCCAAGATCAATGAAACTGTTGCTGATCCCTGCTGCGGTACCGGTGGATTCCTGCTGGCTGCTTATGAGCATATGCGGACACAGAGCAAGGATGTGGAAAAGCAGAAATTCCTGAAGAATAATGCCCTGTTTGGTGCAGATAATACTTCTTTGGTTGTCACACTGGCTTCTATGAATCTGTATCTGCATGATATAGGCGTCAAGAAAAGCCCGATTAAATATCAGGATTCTCTTGTGGATACTTCCGATCAATTGTATCAGGTTGTCATGACCAATCCGCCTTTCGGAACCCGTCCGCAGGGCAGTGTGGAAGTGGCTGCAAACCGTCCTGAATTTGTCAAAACATCCGATAACCAGGTTAATTTCTTACAGCACATTATGTCCATTGTGAAGACCGGTGGCCGCGTAGGGGTTGTGCTTCCGGACAGTGTGCTGACGGATGGCGGCAGCACGAAACAGGTACGGGATAAACTGATGAAGGATTATAACCTTCATACGATCCTGCGTCTTCCTACCGGCATTTTCTATGCGAATGGCGTTAAAACAAATGTACTGTTTTTTGACAAAGGTGAACCCACAAAAGATATCTGGGTTTATGATTATCGGACCGGTGTTAAGCATACCATGGCAACGAAACCCATGACTCGGGCTGATCTTCAGGAGTTTGTGGATTGCTATTGTTCAGGCCATATGCAGGACAGACGGCAAACCTATAGTGAAGAGAATCCTAACGGTCGCTGGCGCAGATATACAGAAGAAGAAGTCAAAGCACGTGAGGACCTGAATTTCAAATGGCTTGATTTTACAGAGGAAGATAATCGGTCAGTGAATGAAATCCTGACTGAAATGCAGCAGGAAGCTGACGGTATAGCTGAAGTTGTTGCAAAGTTGAAATCTCTCTTAGGAGGGATTAAGCTTTGATTGATACATTATCATTAAAGAATATGCTTATAGATATGGCGACGTGTGGAAAGCTTACAGAGAACTTTACACCTTCCGATACAGTGGAATCTATTGTTAATAATCTTCCTGCACCATCAAACAAAAGACAGAAACTATTATCTCAATGTTTTGAATATGCTGAGAAACCTATAATTCCTGAACACTGGACCTGGATTAGGTTGGGAAATTTATCATCA
>CACZOS010000349.1 GCA_902782815.1 uncultured Lachnospiraceae bacterium
GAAGGAAAAGATTAAATAAATGACAGAGAAAACAAAAGACAGCAAAAAACTGAAAAAGGGAATGATCCTGATCAAGGCAGCAGTGGTTGCGCTGCTGTTTTTCCTTATGGTATTTCTGTGTATTCATTTTAAAGAGTATCAGAAAAATGCCACCAATCAGGTGAACAAATACCGTATTGACCAGCTCTGCCTCCTGACGGAGAACACGGTCATCACCCAGCGTTTTAAAGCCAAACATACCCATCTTAAAACCCTGAAGCTCTATTCGGGCAATGACTACGGCGGAGAGGCGGCAGGTGAACTGGAAGTCTGTCTCATGGATGACTATACCGGCGAACGGGTCAAAACCATGACCATGGCGGTGAAGGATCTGATCAACAACGGATACACGGAATTTGACGTAAATGTCCAGCTTCAGAAAGGAAAATATTACCGGATCCGACTCTCCTCCAAGGGGACCGAATCCGGAAAGGAGCCTATTTTTTACCAGTGGCGTACCAGGGAAAGAGGGTTTTCCGGCAAGGTCAGGGTAAACTACGCAAAACAGAAAAGGTATCTGGTGGCCAAGTTTTACTATCCGGTCACCATCTACACCCAGTGGATGCTGATCTGCCTCCTCTGCGGTCTGGTCATGATCCTGACGGTTTTCCCCTTGCCCCTTCCGGACAAGGTGCTGTCCGTGATCACCGGCTTTTTGTGTCTGGCAGCCCCTTTCTTTACTTTCTGGTTTGTGGAGCGGTTCACCGATAATCAGATCTTCAGAATGAGGCCGGGAGAATTCTGTTTTAACGTTCTCTTATATTATATGTTTTTCGGCATCCTCTTCCTGGTCCTTTATTCCAGGAGAGCGGCGGTCATCACGGGAATGGGCTTCTGGTTCTTTTTGGGAATAGCCAACTACTATGTGTTGAATTTCAAAGGGGATCCCATCGTCCCCTCCGACCTTATGTCCGCCTCCACAGCTTTCAGTGTATCCGGAAACTACAGTTATGAGATCCAGCCGGTATTTGTTTGGAACGGTCTTCTGATTCTTTTATACCTGGCACTTCTGCTGAACTGTGCCCGGCCGGGGAAGATCTCCTGGAAACCCAGACTGGTCATCCTTTCCCTGATCCTGGTCTTTTCCACTGCTCTGGGTATCCTGGTAATTGAGCAGAAGACCCTGAAAAGCGCAGGGATAAAAAACAATGTCTGGGACCAGAAAAAGGGATATGCTAAAAACGGCCTGTTTTTCGGATTTGTTCTGAACATGAACTCTCTGGTTCAGGAAAAACCCAGCGATTATTCCGCGGGAGCCGCCAGGGATATCGCCGGCTATTATGAAGAAAAATACGCCAACAGGACAGAGGAAAAGAAGAAGGGAAGGCTGGAAACCAAAGACGGGACAAAACCCAATATCATTGCCATTATGAATGAGGCCTTCTCCGATCTCTCCGTGGTGAATCCCCTCATGACCAATGCGGATTATATGCCTTTTATCCGCAGTATGGATAAAAATACCATCAAGGGCAACCTCTATATGTCCATCTACGGGTCAGGCACCTGTAATTCGGAGTTTGAATTCCTTACCGGCAACAATGTAGGATTTCTCCGGAACGGGATCATCACCTATACCCAGGTGGTCAAGGATACCCTTCCCAATATGACTTACCTGCTTAAAGGACAGGGTTATGCAGGCAATCTGGCCCTGCATCCTTACCTCGCCACCGGCTGGAACCGGATCAAGGTCTATGAGGAGATGGGGTTTGACGCCTTCTACAGTCAGGAGGATTTTACCAATCCCCTTATGTACAGAAAATACATTTCCGACCAGTCCGATTTTGAAAAGATCACAGAGCTTTATGAGGCACGTGATCCTGAGGAAGGCCCCTTCTACCTTTTCAATGTAACCATGCAGAATCATGGGGGTTTCGATAAGACCTACAGTAATTTCAATCAGGAGATCCATATCACGGACAATCATGCTTCGGACAAGGCAAACCAGTACCTGTCCCTGATCAAGAAGACAGATGATGCTTTCCGTTACCTGATCAATTATTTTGAAAAAGTGGATGAACCGACCATCATCGTTATGTTCGGTGACCATCAGCCTTCTCTGGGTACGGACTTTTACGATGGCCTTTACGGCAAACCCTGGGGAAAACTCAAAGGGGAGGAAAGGCTGAAAAAGTACATTACTCCTTTTATTATCTGGGCTAATTATCCCATCAAGAAGGGAAATGTGGAAAAAATGAGCGCCAATTATCTGGGAGCTTATGTGATGACCCAGGCAGGGCTCAAGACCAGTCCTTATCAGAAATTCCTCATGGATCTTTATGAGGATCTGCCGGTGATCAACGCCATGGGCGCAGTTGACTCTGAAGGGAATTATTATAAGGACGGTCTGGATTCGCCCTATAAAGACAGAGTAAAACAATACCAGATCCTTCAATATAACAATCTGATCGATACCAGGCACACCGTTGAATCCTTTTTCTACCTGCCGGCAGACAATTCGGAATAAAGGCAGTACATGGAGAAAGCCGGGATAGAGGAATCCCGGTTCTTGTGGATGAGACGGAAGAGGAGGAGCGCAATGAGACCTGCCATACGTTTTGGCATTATATTTATGATCCTGGGTATCCTTTTGACCGGATGCGGGAAAAAGGAAAAGACTTCCGGTGAGGAGAGACCTCAGGAGGAGTCCAGTACCGGGGCAGAAGAGGAAAACAGCAGCCTGGATGAGATCACCCTGGAGGGAATGGCCGGCGATGTGCTTGCCACCATGTCTCTGGAGGAGAAGATCGGTCAGCTCTTTGTGGTATGCACGGATTCTCTGGATTTTTCCGCTGAAAAAAAGATCACGGATGAAATGAGAGAAAATCTCGGAAAGTATCAGCCCGGCGGGGTCATCCTTTTCTCCTTTAACCTGGAAGATCCGCAGCAGACGGAGACCTTTATCCGGGATATGCAGGATTCGGTAAAGATCCCCCTCTTTATCGGTGTGGACGAGGAGGGAGGACTTGTCGCCCGTATAGCCAATAATGAGAATATGAGCACCACGGCTTTTCCCACTATGAAAGCTGTGGGGGATATGGGGTCAACAGAATACGCCCGGGAGATGGGGGAGACCATCGGCAGGGAGATATCCGCTCTGGGCTTTAATCTGGATTTTGCCCCGGTCGTGGATGTCATGACCAATGAGGCCAACACCGAGATCGGCGAGCGTAGTTTCGGCAGTGATCCCCAGCTGGTTTCCGACCTGGCTGTGGAGGTGGTGGAGGGCCTGCAGAAATATGATGTCAGCGCCACTCTGAAAC
>CACZOS010000350.1 GCA_902782815.1 uncultured Lachnospiraceae bacterium
CCGGTCTATTCCCTCTCATGACAGATCAGTCTGCCCTGATCCTTGAAGTAATAATATACCGAATCGGACAGAAACTCCTGCGGGGAGACCACCGTCTCATTTACCTCCGCAACCATGGCCATCAGCTCTTCCAGCCGGAACTGACCATGATCCGGTACAAAAAGAAACTCATGGACGCTGCTGGGAAGAAGGTAGAAATTACTGTCTATCCTGCGGGCAAATTCATCCAGCAGCCCCTCGTAGAGGATGACTGCGGCCCCGTATACCATCTGTCTGTTCCCCGCTATGTAGATCATATCCTCACCACAGAAGGCCTCCCCGGTCCGGGGAAACAAAAAATCCTCCAGGGGAATGATCTGCTCCGGAAAAATCCTTCTGGTATTCTCCTCCGCAGCCAGAAGAAGCTCCTGCATGCCGATCCCCCAGCCTCTAATCTGTTCATCCGTGATGCCCGCCGAAGCGACGGCGATGTCATCTACACTCACCATGCATCGAAAGGTAACCGCAAGATCGTGGATCCGGATATGGGGACATTTCTCCAGCATATCCCTGTTTCTTTCATAAGAAATGATCCGGTAAACGATCTGATCCCTGAGGGAATCAAAAGAAGAAAAATCGGGCAGATCCATCTCCCCGGCAGACCGGTCCGCTTTCCTGCAGCGATCCATGATCAGATCAAGCCAGGGATGGGGGTCTTCTCCGCCGCTGTTCCGGTAATCCTGATAGTAATCCTCCAGGTAGACCGTGGGGGAAACGGAAGAATCCTGACGGACGAGGACCAGGGCTGTGAGCTCCATCCCGTTATTCTTACGGATCCTCCTCACCTCGATCTCCCGGCCTTCCTCCCAAGCGGCCTCCATATTTTCTCTGATGTAGTCGACAAAATCGGTAAATGATAATACTTCCTGCATACACTCCTTTCCGGGACAGATTAAATGATATCCTCACTATATCACAAAATGGAAAATTTTACCAATATTTTTTGCCAATCTTGACCCCCTTTCAGCCTTTTGCTATACTGGACAGAAGAAAACACTGGGATCCTGACGGTCATGCCACGATCCCGGAAAGGAGTATCCATGAAACGGCATCCCTACATTTCAGCCGCTCTGTTTATCGTTTTCCTGGCAGTAAGCCTGCTGTTTACCGGCTGCGGAAAAAAACCGGCGGAGAGTCCCTCTTCCTCTTCCGCCGCAAGTTCTGACCAGGTTCCCGCCATATCATCGGAGGATAAAGGTCGGGAGGAGGATACTTCCTATTACAGTATAGACATCGACAACCATTGGGGGGATTATGAGGTCACCACCAATGAGATCGATTATAATCCCGGGGAAGACAGTCTGGATGAAGACGGTTATTATACTTCAGAAGAAGAAGTGGCCATCTATATCATAGAGTACGGAACCCTGCCGGACAATTTCATCACAAAAAAAGAAGCCCGCTCACTGGGCTGGAGTGGAGGCGGACTGGATGATTACGCTGAGGACTGCTCCATCGGCGGAGATTATTTCAGAAATAATGAGGGTCTTCTTCCCGTGGTGGAGGGAAGGACCTATTACGAATGTGACATCGATACCATGAATGCCAGGAAGCGGGGGGCGAAACGGATCGTCTATTCCAATGACGGGCAGATCTATTACACAGACGACCACTACGAGAGCTTCACCCTTATCTACGGCACCGATGTCTATCCCTGATCATCAGCGTTTCAGATACGCGGCTGAGACCGGAAACTCAAAGTATATCCCGGGGTAGGGCTCATCCTTCAGGGTAAAATGCCACCACTCACAATCCAGAGGTTCAAAACCTCCCCTGATCATGGCCTTCTGAAGGCTCATCCTGTTATGATACTGATCTTCCGTGATCCCTCGGTAATCGGGATGGGAAACCCGGCTGAAGAAATCAAAGGGACTGCCCATATCCACTTCCTTGCCTGTCTGCATGTCAAGCAGAGTGACATCCACGGTACTTCCCCTGCTGTGGCTTGACCGGGCAGCGATATAGCCCCTGGCGAAGAGTTCCTGCTTCTGCAGGTCCGGGTAAAAATAGGGTTTCATCCGGATATCCTGGTCTTCGATCCCCCAGAGCACGAAGTGCCTGACCGCTCTC
>CACZOS010000351.1 GCA_902782815.1 uncultured Lachnospiraceae bacterium
CCTGTCTCCAGAATATAAATGGGAAGTTTGGGCAGCTTCCTGTGGATATTGATCAGTTCCTCCCTGCGTTTGGAGAGGGCGGAGGCAGCAACAGGAATGTAATCCAGTCCGCTGAATGTCACGTTTCCGTCATCTTCGTTGGGATCAGGATTTACTTCCATGATCTCTGAATCAATCTGGATCAGTGCCATACTGATCTCCGTATCCTTTATGATCTCCAGGGCTTCCTCCTCACTGTTGGCCCTGTGAATCCGATAGTCTCCCAGCACGGGGAGATCCCTGCGGTCAAGATCATCGGCTCCGATGAAGAGTAGTTCGGGTTTATCATGATTTTCATATAATTTTTTCACATTTTCCGGGGCATTTTCCAGTTCTGTCCGGAAACAGATCTTACCCAGGGTCTGCATAGTGAAGGTGGCGTTGCCGTCGGCAAACAGATCGAAGAGTTTTTTGATCTCCTCCCGGATAAACATGCCTGTCTTGGCTGTAAGAGCTCTGGCGTCCGACTGTCCGCCTTCACCGTAAAGGAGAGAAGCGATGGTAGAATCATCTGCTTCAAGGCTGATGCCGAAACTGTCCTCAATCTGATCTGCCACCTTACGGAATTCATGGTCACAGACCAGTTCAAGATGCTGGGCTTCCAGATGATTGAACATGACCACTGTCCCGGAAGCGAAACGGGAACAGATAGCCGGGGAGAAGTAAGGAGCTCTGGTCTCCGGGTTGATCTCTTCCCGGATAGCCTCGATCACACTCTGTTTTGATACTGCAGAGGCGTCGGTAAAATCGTCATATTTATAAAGCTCACGGCCGGCATTGGTGGTGAAGACCACCGTAACGTCCTTAAAGGATACCGCAGTACCGTCATAAATCTCCGTGAGGGTACCTGCGTCGAGCATCTGGAGGAAGAGCTGGATCACTGACCTGTGTGCCTTCTCCACCTCATCAAAGATCAGGATGGAGTGAGGATTATTGGCAACGAAATCAGTCAGGATACCCTTCTTGGCATCTTTGTAGGTCTTGGCAAATCCACACAGATCAGAGATGGAATCATGGGAGGAGTAGGCACTCATGTCGAATTTCATGTAGGGAAGCTCCAGCTCCTTTGCCATCTCCACAGCCAGGAAAGTCTTGCCTACACCGGAGGGGCCGGCAAAGACGAAAACGCCTCTGGGCTTAACCCGGTCGGGATCGGACATGGCTACTATTTCACAGTTCCACAGTCCGTCCACAACACTCTGGATCGCATGATTCTGTCCGTAGATCTTCCGCATGAGATTCTCACGGATCTGGCGGGTGAGCCTGATCAGATCTTCGATATCATGATCCACATTTTCGGGACGGGGCCGGCTTCCGGCCTCATTTTCATAATTGGGCACCGGACGGTCATTTCTTCTCTCCCGGGGTTCATCCCCTCCGCCCTGGAGATTCTTGTTGCCGATAATGGCCCTGATCTCCGATGTCTTGTTGTCAAGCACTGCCTTGAGCATATCCATGGAGGTCAGCGCGGAAGAACGGTTAGGGAGAGACCGGATAAGCTGATCGTATTTCTCCTTCTCTTCCGCTTCATCGATCTTTTTGGCCAGTCTGCCCTTGATCTGATCTCTCAGGTCTACGGCATCATAGCCCATATCGTTGATCGTCCGGCCAAGTTTGTCTGCCTCATCCTTGGCATCGGGATCCCTGAACTGGGTGTCCGCAGCCTTTAACAGACCCATAAAGATGGTATTTACGGTATGTCCTTTCCATCCTTTATGTGCTTCGAAGCGACTTGCAAAATCCAATGCGTATGCCAATACTTCCGTGGTTTTAATTTCCATGATTTTCCTCCTCCATAGAATCTTTTAGATATTTAGTGCCAGGCGTATATCCTGTTTAAGCTGTTTAGCTGTGGTACATTTTTTCGGATCTCTGACTTCATCCTCCGCCAGGACCGAATCGATCACCCTGGCAAGTTTCGGCGGGATACGGGGATCCCTCTGTTCGATGGGAACGACGGGAAGATCAAGCAGCTGTTCCACAATGTTTTTCCTGCGGAAATCGAAATTCCGGATCAGGGCTCCGGTGAGCATGAAATAGTAGCTTGATACCGCGCCGAATACATCCACGTCCGGCCTGACCTTCAGGAAGTATTCCTGTTTTCTCGGGGCAAAGGCCAGAGTCCCTCCCCAGCTGGCGGAAACATCGGAGATTCCGCTCATCCCCGCCAGATCGTAAGCTTTTGCCAGACCCAGATCGGAGATCTTCACCACCCCGTTTTCATCAATAAGCATATTGTGGGGTTTCATATCCCTGTGGACCACCCCTTTGGTGGTCCGGTCTTTCCCGTAACGGTCTTTGGAAACCACCGTGGCATTGTGTATGTAGTCCAGTCCGTCCAGAACCTGGAACATGATATTGGTAGCAGTACCCAGATCCAGTTTCCCACCTTTTTTTGTCATCAGGTCTGCCACTGACCCGTTGCTGTAGTAGTTCATGACGAAATAAAGGTTTCCGTTTTTCTCCCCGGAAGCAAGGGTTTCAATCACATTTCTGTGATGAAGCTGCCTTCCGATACTGATCTCCCTGAGAAAGAGATTCATATTATGCCGGTTGACCTTCACTTCGGGAATGATCTCTTTGATGGCGTACTGTCTTCCCGTCTCGATATGTTCGGCGAGATAGACGACACCGAAACCACCCCTTCCCAGCTCCTTCTTCAGCCTCAGTTTTCCTTCATAGAGGCTGTCATAGTTCTTTTCCTGCTTCTGGGCCAGCAGGAGACGGATGAAATCTTCCAGGTTAATCCCCTCTATGATCGGGTCGGAATCATTTTCAACGGGAGCCTCCTCCGGTTCTTTTTCCACCAGGATGTTAAGACGGAAGACCTCACCTTCATCTCTGGAACCCAGACGGATGATATCCCCGTCGGCAAGTTCACGGGGCTTATAGGACCGGTTTCTGCCCTCTTCAGCGGACATTCCGGATTCCCGTCTGCCGATCAGCTCTTCATTGACATAGGTACCGTTTTTGCTCCCGTAATCCCGGATAAAGACCTTCGGGGGACGGATCTCTATTTTTGACTGGAATCTTGAAAGGGTATCATCCTCCGCAGGGAAACGGATGGTACATTTCCTGGATCTGCCCAGCACGATGTTTTCCGCTTCCTGCCAGGTCCAGGTATTTCCTTTTAGCCTGCCCTTCTGACAGGTAAGTGTGAATTGATCAGCCATATTATCTCCTTTTGTCTTTGTGGCCTGGTCAAGAGAGTGATCAGATATCCAGGGCACTGATGATCTCTTCTCTTAAGGCTTTTGCCGTGATGCAGCGGGCCGAATCCACGATCTCATCTTCGCCCAGCACCCGGTCAACAACCCTGGCAAGGGCGGGGGGAATGGAAGGATCCCTCTCCTCAATGGGAACCACCGGCAGATCATAGATCTCCTTGTGGGGAACACTCTTAAAATTCCGTATCGGACGCCCGGTCAGCATAAAGTAATAGCTGGACACGGCACAAAAAACATCCACATCCGGTTTGGCGTACCGGTATCTCATCGCCTGTTTTCTCGGCGCGTAGAGGAAACTTGCCACCGTCTGGCCGGTCATGGTCCCTCCGCTCATTCCGGCAAGGTCAAAAGCCTTAGCCAGACCCAGGTCAGAGATTTTAACCATTCCGTTGGATGCGAACAGCATATTGTCCGGTTTGATGTCCCGGTGTACTACGCCGTGGAGCTGACGCTCAACACCGTTTTTATCCTTGACGGTAACCGGTGCGTGGTGAATGTAATCCAGTCCTTCCAGAATCTGCAGGAGGATATCGGTCGCCTCTTTGAGTTCAAGACGGCCTTTTTGTCTGAGAAGATCCATAACCGATCCTTTGGAACAGTATTCCATCAGAATGTACATATTTCCGTCTTCTTCTCCGACGGATACCGTCTTGATCACATTTTTATGGTTGAGCTGTTTTGCTATGGATGCTTCCCGGAGGAACCAGTTGACCTGATTCTGTTTCATCTTCACCTCAGGCCGCATCTCTTTTAGCGCGTATTTCTTTTTGGTCTTGGGAGCCTCAACCAGGAAGACCGAGGCGAAACCGCCCTCACCCAGCTTTTTGACCACCTTGTATTTTTTGTCCGCTCTGGGGAGAAAATCCCCCAGCTTTTTCTCTTCTTTTATCTCATCATTCAGCTGTCCTTTGATACCCTCCAGCATTTTTTTAAAATCTGTATCATTGGTGAGCTGGTCCTCCTGGTCCTCCTCGGGTTCAAGCAGGATGTTCACCCGGAAGACCTCCAGGTCTCCGTTGGGACCGAGGCCGATCTGGTCTCCATCCTTCAGTTCATAGGCGGGAAAGGCGATTTTTCTTCCCTCTTCCACGCTCTGACCTGCCTCTCTTTTTCCGATGATCTCCCCGTTCAGATAGGTCCCGTTTTTGCTGCCGAAATCACACAGATAGATTCTGGGAGGCCGGATATCCACCTTGGCCTGAAATCTGGAGATGGTGTTCTCCTCCGCAGGAGTACGGATATCAGTCCGGGAGTGTCTGCCGAAAACGATGTTCGCTCCGTCATTATAGGTCCATTTCTGTCCCTTCAGTTTCCCCTGAATACAGGTAAAAGTAAACGTATCTGACATCTTATTTATCCTCCTCCCTTCCTAATTCATATTTAAAGCCTCTTTAATCCGGTCGCTGAACTGTCTGGCGGTGGTGACTTTTGTTTCATCCGTCTCCTCGTCCTCCGCCAGTACACGATCGATCACCCTGGCAAGGGGCATGGGGATCATGGGGTTTCTCTCCCTGATGGGTACGCAGTCATTATCCATGACCTGATAGAGTTTGGGCTTGCCATTTTCTACAAAATCACGGATATGGGTTCCCGTAAGAAGATAATAGTAGGTGGCTGCCGTCGAGAAGACATCCACATCCGGTTTGGCATAACAGAAATGCATCAGCTGTTTTCTCGGTACATAGAAAGGTGAACCCAGGTGGTCGGTCGTGTCGGAAAGTTTTGCCAGTCCCGATGCATCGAAAGCCTTGGCAAGACCAAAGTCACAAAGCTTGATCTGAGCCCGTTCACTATGGTCGGTAAGCAAAATATTGCCCGGCTTGATATCCCGGTGAACGACTCCTCTGGTCCTGATCTTCTCCTTCCCTTTGACCACCGTCTCCACCTCCACATTGTGGACATAGTCCAGTGCATCAAGAACATCCAGGATAATAGCTGTGGCTTTTTTCAGTTCCAGTCTGCCACCGTTTTTCTTCACCAGATCTCCCACATTTCCGCCTTTACAGTATTCCATCAGGATCCTGTATGTGTTTTCCGCGGGTATGCTTTCAAAATCATATGTTCTGACTATATTTTTATGGATAAGCTGTGTCCCCAGCATAGCCTCCCTCTGAAACCGTGCTTTCATCTTTTTGCTCACCAGACATTTCTGATGAAGAGTCTTGACGACACAGTCCATGTTGAGGGTATCGCAGTGATAGAGGGCAACTGTTCCGAAACCGCCTTCTCCGAATGCCTTTCTCTTTATCCAGTCCAGAGTGAAGTCGATCTTCTCTCCGACAGCTTTATCCTTCTTCTCTTTCTTTTCCTTTTTA
This sequence comes from uncultured Lachnospiraceae bacterium, assembly GCA_902782815.1. GTDB lineage: Bacteria > Bacillota > Clostridia > Lachnospirales > Lachnospiraceae > Anaerobutyricum. Next base: position 5,582 of record CACZOS010000351.1, read on the forward strand.
TCTTCAGCAGGCACCCTGTCTTCTATTCTGTCCGGAGACTTGTTCTCCTGCCCGGGCATGGCTCCGTCCACCGGGACGAAGGGATCGGACATATCCTCCTGCATCATTTTCTTCAGAAGTTCCATGGCCTCCTGATAACCATTTACCGAAAAGGGGAAGGATTCTGTCTCTTCCGGACTCTTCCGGATCTCCTCCTCGGCAGCTTCGTCGGCCACCGCCTCATCCTCCTCTTCTTCCGGGGCATCGGGAACGATCACCCTGGTCACCGGTTCTTCCCAATCGTCTTCCGGCTCCTCCTCCTGGATGATGGAAATCCGGAATATCTCTGTTTTTCCGTGGTCTCCAACTCCGATAATATCCTGGTCGGACAGTTCCACCATCTCCCCTGGCTGAAGTCTTCCCGGCTCTCTGTCAGACATTTTGGCTCTGCCGATCAGGGTGCCGTTGACATATGTGCCGTTGAGGCTCTGATAATCACTGATATATACGTTGGGAAGCCGTATCTCCATCCACGAGTTTTTTCTGGAGACCTTCCTTTCATGCTCCGGAACCAGGATCGCCGATTTGGGATCCCTCCCGATAAAGATCTGGTCATTCTCCGTAAATTTCCATTCTTTTCCTTTCAGTTCACCATCGATCCCTGAAATGATTAATGTGCTCTTCATATTTTCCCCCTGAAGGTAATGCTCTCATTGATTACATGTCTATCTTACACCGGTTCCCCGGTTTATTTTTTTCAGAATCCCTGATC
>CACZOS010000352.1 GCA_902782815.1 uncultured Lachnospiraceae bacterium
AAATTTGATAAATTTACCGCGGTGGATCATCTGAATCTGCGGATAGAGACAGGAGAGTTTTTCGGTCTCCTGGGTCCCAACGGAGCGGGAAAAACCACAACCATCAGCATGATGTCCACAGTTCTTCTCCCCACCGAAGGAGAAATACGTATAGACGGCAATCTGCTGAACCGTACGGCTTCCAGGGAGAAACGGAAACTCAGTGTGATCACCCAGGAATATTCCATGCGTCAGGATATGACCATGGAGGAAGTGATGGAATACCAGGGCAGGCTTTATTTTCTTCCCAAAAAGGTTATCCGGGAACGCACTGACCAGTGGCTGGAGTTTGCCGGCCTGCAGGAATACCGGAAGAGGGTAGTCCGTCATCTTTCAGGAGGGATGAAGAGGAAACTGATGGTATGCCGGGCCCTTCTTATCGAGCCCGAGATCATGCTGCTTGACGAACCCACAGCGGGTATGGATGCCATATCCAGAAGGCAGATGTGGAACCTGCTGAGGCAGTTGAACCAGCAGGGCCTGACTATCGTTCTCACCACTCATTATATCGATGAAGCCCAGTCTCTGTGTAACCGGATAGCCCTGATTAACAAGGGGAAGCTGAACACGGTGGATACACCGGACAATCTGATCCGGGAGCTGGGAACATTTGCCGTGGATGAAGTGTCCGAAGAGAATCTGGTGAGCAGCTATTTCCATGACCGTAAGGATGCCATCGGTTATCTGACTGATCATCCCCGGGCATCCATGCGTGCCACCACACTGGAGGATGTGTTCGTGGAACGTATCGGCAACAGGCTGTCTAAAAAGTAAACAGGGGGATTTATTTATGGGTATTATTACCGTTTTATGGGAGAAATGGACAGAATTCAAGAGGGATTTTTATAAGATCACCATCGCGGCCATGGTTTCCCCCCTGATGTACCTGATCATTTTCGGTATGGGGATTCAGACAACCTCCCACGGGGAGCCCTATCTGAATTTCCTTATTCCGGGTATTGTGGCCATGTCCACCATGACGGGGAGCTTCAGCGCTGTAGCCCAGAACATGAGTGTCCAGAGACTGTATGAGAAGGCTTTGGATCAGGTCATGGTTTCACCCACCCCACTATGGCAGTTTATCCTGGGACAGATCATCGGGGGAAGCCTTAGGGGGATGTATGCAGCGGCAATTATTATGATTCTTACCGCAACCATACGGACAGGGCTGATCTTTAACGGACTGTCGTTTTTTATCATGTTCCTGAACGGCACTGTCTTCTCTACCCTTGCCCTGGTTTTATCCTTCCTGGCCAAGAGCTATACGGATGCACCGAGATTTAATTCCTATATCATCATGCCCATGACTTTTCTGTGCAATACCTTTTTTTCCACAGAGCAGATGCCCAATGGCTTCCGGCAGGTGATCGGTATCCTTCCCCTGTCCCAGGCCAGCAATATGATACGGGCCATTTCGGCAGGTATGCATCCGGACCCGATGGGGTTCGTTATCCTTTTTGCCTATCTGATCGTTTTCTCAACGATCTCCGTGATCTTTATCTATAAGAAGAAGAATCTGTAGGATATCACCCTTATTGTATCGGTTTATGCAATTGACACTGTTTGAAAATTCAGATAAAATTTTAGTAGATTAAACTATCTTTCTGAAATAGTCAGATAATTAATTTCAGGAAAGATCATTTAAGGGAGAGAGGAGTGAAGAGAAATGATCGCTAAATTGTTCAGAAAAAAGACAACATCTGCACTGATCCTGTGCCTTGTCCTGACCTTCTGCATGATGATCTCCGGCTGCGGCAGCAAATCTGCAGGCAATTCGGGATCCGGTTCCGCCGGGCAGGCTGAAAACCAGCAGGAGGCGGAGAACAAGGATGCTGATGGAGGCGGCGGTCTGATCGGCATCGAAGCGGGGCAGGTCGAGAATACGGCCACATTTGAGGCTCCGGATGTGGAGGTGGCTGATTCGGGTATAGTAGGCGCCGAAGTAGCCTCAGATTCCAATAATTCCGCAGATGCCACAACTGCTTCTTCCGGTGGCGGGATCGTCGGTCTG
>CACZOS010000353.1 GCA_902782815.1 uncultured Lachnospiraceae bacterium
CCAAAGTCCAGGTAAGTTCGTAACCGTTTTCTCCCTTTATCTCCTGATCGACGGTCTCTTCCATCTCCTCATAGAATGCATCCCTGCCATATTTGTCCGATAATTCTTCTTTGATCCTCTGTCCCAGACGGTCAGTGTCGTCGATGATATCTTTGATGGTCAGGGTTTTCCCTGTCGCTGAATCCAGATTGATACTGCTGTATCCGTAATTTCCATGGGCTCCCTCACTGTCGGAATAATCGAAGATAAGAAGGCTTAATGCTTCATTGTCGGCTCTTCGGATAAACAGCATTTCATTATTTACATCAGGAGCCCGGTTATCCATAAATCTGTTCAAGGCAGCAGATAATTCGGGGTACTGTTGGCGGCTTTCCCCGGTCAGACGCAAAACCTGGCGGTTGCCGTATGCAACGTTTCCACCCCGCTTTTCCATGATACCACGTTCAAGAACCGGTCTTGATATTTCCTTGTCCGTGGTACTCCTTTCTCCCGTATCCGCTGTTTCCTTTTCCGTGGTATTCATTTCCGCTGTATCTGCTGTTTTTTTCTCAGGTTCTGAACCGGATCCGTTCTTCCCGCCACAAGCGGTTATGGTAAGAGCAAGAAAAACCATACCCAGAAACAATAATAATGCTCTTTTCATGTAAAATAACTCCTTTAGTCTGAAAACCGGAAATCTTTTACCGGTATTCTCTTTGAAGAAGAATCAGCGATAATTCGGACCGTACTCCTGGAGTAAGCAGGATCCCATCGATACTCTATAGATTCCGAATGTGCCTTAAGTATGGTATAAGCAAGTGTATTGTCGGTTTCTTCCGGCCTGAAATCCCCCGGATACTTCACCGTCACTTCCGCTTTCTCCTGCTGTTGTGCATATATGATTGTAACCTGGATATCAGGTTGCTCCAGTTCAGGCATCAGTATCTGCATACATAATTCCTCCACAATCGATTGAAGGCTGATACCGCTTCTCGGAGGAATCTGATTTTTATAACAATACTGTTCGATTCGGGAAACCGCATCCGCATAATCAAAGGATTTCGATGATATACTGAACTCCAGCACTTTAAGCCCCTTGATAAATCGTGTGGTCTTTTCTTTCGCAGGATGATCAAAAATCTCCTCGGGTCTGCCCTCCTCATAGATTCCACCTTCATCCATGTAGAAAACCCTGTTTGAAATCTCCCTGGCGAATCTCATTTCATGGGTCACGATCATCATTGTCTTCTTCTGTCGTGCAAGTTCACGGATAACAGCCTCCACTTCCCCGATCATGGTTGGGTCCAGGGCACTGGTCGGTTCGTCAAAAAGGATGATGTCAGGATCCATAGCCAATGCTCTTGCAATTGCTGCACGCTGTTTCTGCCCGCCTGACAGCTGACCTGGATAATTTAACTGCTTTTCTTCCATGCCAACCATCCGAAGCAGCTTTATAGCTTTATCATAGGCTTCCTGACGGCTCAGGCCAAGAAGTCTGAACGGTGCATACATTACATTCTCGATCACCGTAAGGTGACCGAACAGATGGAAAGACTGGAATACCATACCCATCTTTCTGCGTATCCGGGATTTTTCACACTTTTCTGCCGTGATATCCTGACCATTAAGGATAATCTGTCCTGATGTGGGTTGTTCCAGCAGGTTCATACACCTCAGTAATGTCGATTTCCCGGTCCCGGAAGGGCCAATCACCGCAATCACATCCCCTTCATTAATAACGGTATTAACATCCTTAAGGGGGACTGCGTTCTCATATTCTTTTCTCAGATGTCTGATCTCAATCATGTCTCGTAATTCCTTTCAGAATCTGTTCCTCCGTACGTTTCGTCGGATCGATTCTCCGGATCACCCGGTCGGTGATCCATGTCAGGATTCCGGCCAGAATAAAGTAGATCACAGCTACAGAAACAATGGGGAAGAATGGTTCATATGTACGGCTCCGTATGATGTCTCCTATTCTGGTCAGATCTTCTACAGTGATATATCCGACGATAGCAGATGCTTTGATCAGAGCAACGATTTCCCCCTTATAAGCAGGCATAAAATGCTGTGCTGCCTGGGGAAGTATCAATCCAAAGAATGTTTCACGATCGTTAAAGCCCAAAGCATAAGCTGCCTCTGTCTGCCCTTGATCAACCGCTTTGACACCGGATACCAACATGCCGTACATGGCAGTACCAAAAGTAAGGGAAAATGCTATTATGGATACCACCAATCCGCTGATGGACACCTTCCCGAAAACGACATAATACAGCAGCATCAAAAGAACGACACCCGGCATTCCCCGGATAAGCCAGACAAAAAAACCTGTCATCCTGTTTGCGATCATATTTCCCCTTCTGCATGCAAGATACAGGGCAAAACCCAGCAGGGTACCAAGGATTACCGATGTTACGGTGATGATCAGGGTGGCTGCAATTCCTTTCAGAAAGAGCCGGTAACGATTCTCCGTGACAAATGTTTTCTTAAAGCTGTTGACGATTGACTGCAGGAAAGATCTGGGTCCGGTATCCTTTTTAAGGACAGCAAATACAATCCTGTCATAGATATTCGGTTCTGAGAAATACACACTCTCTTTCCGTTCTTCCGTGATTGCGATCCCCGAGGCCGCGAAGTCAGCTTTCCCCGCGGTCATGGCAGGCATCAAAGCTTCAAAGTTCATATTTACTACATCCAGACCATATCCGTATTCCTTGCAGAAGCGGGCAGCGATATCCAAATCATATCCCACAGTAATCTCATCCCTGACATAGCTGTAGGGAGGATAAGTTCCTTCCGTCAGAAATGTCAGTGTCCCATTAGTGTCAGGCAACGTGGTGTAATCGATCATATTCTTTCGGGATTCCTCTTTCCCACACCACATTTCTTCGATTTTGCTCAGTTCCCCGTTTTCCCTCAGGAGGGCCAGAAAGTCATTCATCTGATCCCGCAGCAGCTTGCCTTTCTCTGTTTTGGGAAACACATATGCTGCCGGATTTCTCCCGATTTCTTCATCCAGCAAGGCAAGGGAATCTTCCGTGGCCAAATACTGGCTCAGCACCATCCTTCCATTAGGAAAAGCATCGATCTTATTTGATTTCAACGCCACGACAATATCCGGAAAACTGCTGAAGTACAACACTTCAGCATCCTCCACGTTCTCTTTGGTCATCCTATCCAGGATAGTGCCAACCTGTACACCGATTTTTTTGCCGGATAGTTCCGATATGGAAGAGTATACTCCTTCTCCTTTCTTGTCTTCTTTATGGTTACAACCCATCATCAATGCAGACAAAGAAAAGAAAAGGCAGGTGTAGACGAATAGTATTCTAATTAAACGTTTTTTTTCCATAGTCCCTCACTTAATCTGTATGTTTATTTTCTTCAAAGGGTGTGACACTTCTGTGACATGTCCGGTGATAAGATGTAAATGTAAAAAAGAGCTACCAAAAACCAATAGAAAAAAAAAGGAGAGAAGAACATGAAAGATACAAGAAAGAACATTTTAAACGCAGTAATGATTTTTGCAGCAGCATTTGTGGCATTCACCCTGATCACCATGGCCATCATGTCCGGTACAATCTGGCAGGCTGTATGCACACCGGTTCCATGGTTACTTGCAATGATCTGCAGTACAGCCGGTTTCGTCGTTTGCGAAAACAACGTGAATTTTGATAGCAATATGGATGGAAGAGTATTCCAATAAATATGACAGATAAATCTCAACAGTAATATCAGAATAAAGGAGGAAATACCAATGAAAAAAGAATTAGACATGAGATTATTAAACCAGATAACAGGCGGAGCCGATGAAGTGGGAGCCCGTATCGTTTTAGAACCGGCCTTTGCCTTGGATGATGAGGAAGATAATACCAATACCCGGTGGAGAAAAAAATATAGAGGACGCCCAAGGTCCAATGTCCCCACTTTGGAACCTGATGACGTTCAGGTTATCTCATTAGATATAACTGTTACTCCTTGACACTCTCTCCCAGATTCGAAGGTAAAGAATGATAATTCCTTCGGATCTTTTTTATTTAGCAATATTATGCGTTTTGTAAACCTCTATCATGTCTTTACCGGGAGTGAAACGTGAGCCGATGTCATTAAGCAATGAATGGAAACCCTCAATTATTTCTGTTCTGTCAGAATAAACCTTTCCGTATTCTGCTTTCCAGCTCTTTTCATCCCCGATCTCGGCACACACATTACCACTGATGTCATTTATCATGTCTTCTCTTCGGCAGTATTCGTTGAATTCAACTCCGCATTCACCACCTATAATAAGGTTCGCGAAGATGCGATTATTTTTGCTCTTTTGTACTCCGATCTGCGTATCATTGTCCACCAGAGTATTGTGGTGAAATTCGCACTCTTCCGTAAATCCGCGGTCTTCGTCATATCCGCCAAAACACAGTCCTGTCCATCCATTGCAGTCAGCTATGACATTATCATGCACTTTAATCCCCGACACTCTGAATAGCTCATTATCCTCCGGATTATGTTCTGTTGCCACTTCCAGACCGATATCACAGTTAAAAATGAAATTATTGCAGATTTCTATATCCTGTCCCCCATCGACATAAATTCCATCTGCACAAGGATCATATTCCCCGTCTTCATAATATGCCGGATTTCCTTCCGTACTGATGTTGTAAACGATATTATCCCGGCAAATACCTTTCCTGACAAAATCTGATTCATATGGATTCCGGGAGCTTTTATCGTCAGTATGTTTAGCCGTTCCCTCAAAACCGATCATGTCAATCCCGATATTATTATTATCATGGACAGAATTCCCTGCAATCACAAATCCTTCGATATTGCCATTGAGAACCAATGACTCACTATCACCACACTCGCAGCCATATATTTCACAGCCTTCGATCGTAAGGTCTGTGACAGGCATAAGATCGTTTTCTGCATAGACACAGATTCCATGAACACCGCGTACACCATGGACTGTGCAATTGATAATACCGATTCCCTGCAACGGCCTTTCCCCGGAATCTCTCGTACTCGTATATTCAATACCATGTGTTCCGCCTTCTGTTTCCAATCCTTCTATCGAGATATTACACACATTGACAAGACGGATACCTACCCCGTCTTCAGCATGAATGATAACCTTTTCACCTTCCGCTGCGATGATCCTCGTTGGAAAATCTTCATTTCCTGAGCATTCCGGACCTAATTCCAGGGGTTCATAGTCTCCGCCATGCATGATAATCAATGATCCAGGGGCAGCTTCAGACGCAGCCGAAGCAGTGGCAAACGGTGCATCCGGCGTCCCTTTTCCGGATGCATCACTTCCATTTTTTGCCACATGTACTTCATTTTGATCTGTCTGTGTTGTATCAGACTCCTGATGCTTAATCTTGCCCGTACCGCACGAGGATAAGCATAACGATATAGTCAAGAGCATAATCAAAAATAAAAATGGTTCGTATTGTCTGATCTTATCCATGCTATTCTTCCTCAATAATATTTCGAAAACCTCTTTATGTATAGTTATATTATATATTAAAACTATTCTGTACACAACAAAGAGAGGAGTCCCCTCCTCTCTTAAGTATTATCAAATATGACATTCTCACTGTATTATTCTGGCATCAATCATTAACGATCAGTTCCTCAAACGCCTTCTCCCTGACCCAGATGGCCACATTTCCACCCTCTGTACGGAACTCACCCCATCCGTCGTCGTCGATCACAACTTCTTCAGGGCAGTTTCCGATCGCATCACGGAATACAACTCCCGCGTTTTGGGTTCCCATAAACATTCTTTTAGTTCCTCCCTCTCCGTTGGAAAGGAGTACAGCTATACCGGAATCCGACTGTTCCATGTCCCCTCGTCTCACCCAGCCGATGATGTGAGAATCATCAAAGTAATCTTCTTCCTCACCGTAAGCATAGGAATACCGGATTTTAATCATCTTTCCCAGGTTGGGAACAAGCGGACGGTTTTTAACCGGGTTCCCATAGTAGTCGGAATAAAAGACGCAAGGAATTCCCTTGTCCCGAAGCAGTATCATGGCATAAGCCAGAGGTTTGAACCAGTCGCTTACAAAGGACTCAAGACTCTGTCCGTACTGGGTGTCGTGATTATCCACGAAAGTAACCGCCTTGTCAGGACGCTCTTCAATCAGGGTATCGGTGAAAATCTCCCGCATATCGTAGTCTGCCCCCGCCTGCGACGCATTAAAGAAATTGTAGTGAAGCGCTACGTCAAAGAGTGACATCTCATTATCCACAGAATCCAGATAGTAAAGAAGCCTTCCGATGTCCCCGCTCCAGTATTCACCGACTGCAGGGAGCTCCTCATTCCGTTCCTTTCGAATACTATTTAAAATATTCTTGTAAAACGAGAAACTTATATGATTCACCGCATCAAGCCTAAGCCCGTCAATGCCGGTTTGCTCGATATACCAGTTCAGCCAGTTCCTGGTCTCCCGGATTACAACCGGGTTACCCATATCGACATTCATACCCATCAGATAATCAAAGTTGCCGTTCTCCGGATCGGTATCCTTCTCCCACTTTTTCCCGGTAAACCGGAAGATTCGGTTCTGATACTCCTCGCCTTCCGCGTAATCTGTTCCGGAGAAATGCCGGTGGTCCCAGGTAAATGTACTGTATTTTCCCCCTCTTCCGGGAAAATTGAATTTGGACCAGACCAGGACCTTCTCCCGGTCCCCGACCTGGACATTCCGGTCCTCAGCCAGATCCGTCACAGCGGTGACTTCTTCCACCTCATCACCACCCATGCGGTGGTTGAGGACAATATCGGCAAACACCCTGATATGCGCATCATGAAACGCGCGGATTGCCTCAAGGTATTCTTCCTTCGTTCCATATTTTGTCCGGATTGTTCCCTTCTGATCGAACTCCCCGAGATCATACATGTCATAAACACCGTAACCGACATCCTCCTGTGAAGTACCCTTATACGCCGGAGGAAGCCATATATCTGTAATACCCAGTGTGGCAAGGTTCTCCGCTTTCGCGGCGCATCTTTTCCACCATAGGCCGTCATTCGGAAGATACCACTCAAAATATTGCATCATGGTTTTGTTATGACTCATATACATCATCTCCTTTCCCATGAATTGCATATTTTCTACCACATTTCGATTGTTCTGTCAAATAAAAAAGGCATCCCTGATTATATTTCCCGGAATGCCCTGTTATATTATTTTGTCCTGTTAGTAAAACCTATCCACCAAACACCTCTTTGTATTTTTTCTCTGTAATAACTGTTTTTTTGACTCCTTTTCCAGATGCAATATCCTCTGCCTGGAATATAAAGAAAGCAGTATCCAGTACATCACCGGTGTGATCATCTACAATCATAAAGTCTTCAAACATCCCGCAATCTACAATATATCCACCTGCAATTTGGTCCATCTCATTCATCCTCAATTCCATTCTTCTATTATCCTCCATCATTCTCATTAAACTCCTTTCAGCTATCCTATTTTGTTCTTTCCGGCATCATTATAATTTATCTGTCGTCACAAAACCGTCACAGAAGTATAAAAAGCTCTACTGGTAATACAGTAAAGCTTTTCATATATATTCCGTAATTAAGCAATACTCTCTGCTTGTTTATTGTCTGTCGGGAAATTAAAGTACTCCCTTACCTTAATATCTACAACGTTCATTATTACCGGATTCTCTTTAAGATATTTTTTGGCGTTATCACGACCCTGACCGATTTTGCTGCCCTCATAGGCGTACCAGGCACCGCACTTTTTGATCACATCTGCCTTTACGGCAAGATCAATAAGATCACCCTCTCTCGAAAGAACAATGACTATCTCTCTTTGATCTTCTCTTTCGGCCCTGTCTCTTTTTGTACACCGTAGATACCAAGAAGAATCATGAAGCAGCATAAAAGGCCAACAGGTGAGAAAGGCTCATGGAGCAGAAAAGTTCCTGCAAGTACAGATACCACGGTTGTAAGGTTGGCAAACACTGTTGCCCGGGCAACTGTCAGCTTGGTCAAAACATAATTAGTTACGAAATAGCTGATGATAGAACAGCACACAACCAGGAAAATCATGCATGTCAGATAGATGGGTTCTTTAAAAGGCCGAACGTATTCTTTCAAGTCTCCGTCTAATGAACAGAGAGCCATTGTCGTAAACACCAGTGCACCAAATCCAAACATACCGTATGTTCGTTCAAACGGACTATAGCGTCGGGAAATTCTCCTGCTCAAAAGAGAATAAGCTACAGCGGCCAGCACGGCTACAATCAGTGAGAAAACACCGATCCAGTCAAGACTCCCGCTGCTCTTTGTAAGCAGACCCATACCGACAACACCGGCCACTGAAAGCAGACAATAGAAAAACTGTTGTAAACCGGGTCTTTCTCCCAAAAAAGGAATCGCGGCCAGAATAGAGGCAATGGGAATCATCGCTATCATTACCCCGGAAAAGATGGTAGTGGAGTGAATGATCCCATACTGTTCTCCGATAAAATAAATCACAGGCTGAAAAAGACCCAGCAGCAGTAAAGGCCAAAGAGGCTTCCCGGGTTTTCTCCATAAATGTAAATCTCCTACGGGTGTGACAGCAAGCAAATTCATCATAATGAAGGCCAAAAGGAAACGATGGCTCAGCAGCTGTATAACAGGTGTTATGGACAGCGCAGTCTTTGACGCCATAAAACTGAAGCCCCAGAAACTGTTGCCGATAATCGCGGCAATAATCGCTTTTTTAGATGCATCATGGTTATCTTTCATTATATTCCTGCCACTCTTCCACAATTTACTGTTACCATAATGTCTACTAAGCTTGGATTATATCTATAATAGCTATTACTTGTGACTCTTTATCTGATCCAAAAAACAGGATTAGGGAGCAACCCACACAGCGGGGCGGACGGCACTACTGACATA
>CACZOS010000354.1 GCA_902782815.1 uncultured Lachnospiraceae bacterium
GGCAAAGTAGTATTCCATCAGCTTTTCCCACACAAAACGGGCCATATCATCATCGATGCCGAAAAATACCATGCTGTCTTCTGGATCATCCCTGTTGAATTCACGATAAACACAGTATATACTTCCCAGGTCGAAAACCGGGTTTCCCTCATTCAAGGTATCCATATCGATCAACATGGGGCCTTCTTTGGTCAGCATGATATTTTTCATATGAAAATCACCATGTACTACATGATGATCTTCCGGCATTTTCTCTAATAGCTCCCTGATCCGGTCATAGCATTCGTCAGATATGTATTTTCTGATCCTTTCAAGGTATCCCGCATAGACATTCACTGCAGAGGGGAGGGTTCCCGCGTCCATTACCGTGTGATGAACCAGTTTCACAAACTCTGCATATTTTCTCACCAGCTCCTCTGCTCCGGAAAGGTCTGCCACCAGTATTTCATTCATGGTTTTCGCCTCAAGCAGCTCAAACACCGAACCATATTGATCTCCGCACCGAACGGTATCATAGGAGATGGCTGTGGGGATCCCTTTTATAAAGGCAGTTCTTGCCATCTTTCTCTCATTTTCGATCATCCTGATACTGTCATTGTCCGGAGAATTATAGAGCTTTACGATAGTATCATTATCCAGTCGGTATACTGTACCGAAAAATCCCTGTCCTATTACTGGGCAATCCGCTACAGAAACTTCCCGGATTTTCTTTTTTACCTCCATTATCTCAGTAAAACCTGTCAATTCAAAAATATTATATATCTCCAAGGATACCCCTGTAATCTGCATGGGCTTCCCTGTCTGTCTGCTGATTCTCATCAGGATCCGAAGTCCCGCGCTGGAGATATAATCAAGTTCCGAAGCATCAAATATGATTTTATCTCCCTCTTGTTCCGCCAAGGCTCTGACAATCTCTTCCTCGATCATTGCTGCGTTTTCCGAGTCGATCCTCCCTGACAAATGTATCACGCTAATTATTCCTCCTCTTAACTCGTTTCATCCATACAGTCCTCTTCCGGATATTATATCACAAAAATTTCCAAAAAAAGCTCTGACAATGTGGATTGATAAGTGATTGGATTAGGATTATATTATTATCAGGAAGAAAAACCAGAATTATATAATATAGAGTTTCATGTACCGGAAAGGAATCAGAGAAATGTGTACCAGATATTTACTGGAACTATCACCGGAGTTAAGGCCGATCATCGAAGAAGCCCGGAACACTTCCCTGTGCAGAAAGATGATCGACAAACTGGGACAGTCTTTCAAAACGGAAGGCGAGATCCGTCCCACAGATATGGTCCCGGTGATCGCTCCGGATAAAAACGGAAATAAAAAAGTGTACCCCATGAAATGGGGTTTCTCTGTCTCCGGAATCAAACAACCTCTCGTAAATGCACGGGTGGAAAGTGCGAAGGAAAAAGTGACCTTCAGGGAATCATGGAAGAGGAGACGCTGTATAATTCCAGCCTCCTACTACTTCGAATGGAGCCATATCCAGTCCGGCGGGAAAGTGATAACAGGGGATAAATACGCAATCCAGCCAATCGGTGCCAATGTTACCTGGTTAGCCGGCCTGTATCGTATCGAAGAAGGCTATATGGGGTTCAGATATCCCGTATTTACTGTTCTGACAAGAGCTGCCTCACCGGCTCTTCAAAAGATCCATGACCGGATGCCGGTCATGATCTCTGAAACGGATATCAATACCTGGATCCATCCGGGAAAAGTGCCGAATGGAATTCGGGCTCTGACCGATGTGGTGGCGGAAAAGGTTTAGAAATCCCATAAAAGCCTTCAATTCTTCATACACACAAAGAATAATAGTGGGAAAGCAGATAATACACGAAAGGATATAGCTCAAAGTGGGGATGATTTATCTGGCGATAGCCATTCTGAGCAGCTCCTGTATGGCAATCGCCCTGAAAATATTTCGTACACAGCAGGGAAATCGTTATGGTATTATTCTTGGGAATTATATCATATGTATTCTTCTCTCCTGGTTCATGCTGCCCGACCACAAGCCGGTTTCCGGCTGGAATACGGAAACCTTTTTATGTGGTATCCTGGGAGGTTTTTTCTTTGTTCTGGGATTGGTACTGATACAGAGAAGTATTGAAAAGAATGGTGCCATACTGACGACCGCATTTTCAAAACTGGGCATAATGATTCCGACACTTCTCAGCATTCTTATCTTCGGGGAGAGACCTTCTGTCCGGCAGATTGCCGGTATACTGCTGGCCGCTGCAGCTCTGACCTGTATCTATTCAAGGGACGACGCGTATGAAACACTGCACAAGGCCAGGTCCTTTTCCCCCATATTGCTGTTTCTGGTGATGCTTAGCAATGGGGGCGGTGATTTTCTGGCGA
>CACZOS010000355.1 GCA_902782815.1 uncultured Lachnospiraceae bacterium
GGGTTTTGCCTCGTAACAGTCTTCCGGAAGCTCCACTTTTTTCAGCATATCCAGGACACGCTTCTTCCTTTCCGGGCTGTCATACTTGCCATAAATACGTAAGGGCTCCTCCACAGACCACCAGGCACTGTAAGCAGGATTCAGGGAACTGTAAGGATCCTGAAAGATCATCTGAGGCCGGGGAGTATGATGGATCACCTGGCCTGCGGCCGGCGGGATCAGTCCCAGGATTACCCTGGCCAGGGTGGATTTCCCGGTGCCGCTTTCCCCCACAAGACCAAGGATCTCCCCGTGGCGTACGGTGAAGTCCACATCGTGGAGGACTTCGGTATATTTGCCTCCCCGGCCGGCGATACCACCGCTTCGATAGCCGGCGCTTACATGATTTACTTCCAGTACAAGATCGTTTTCCTGTCCCGGGCTATTTCCTTTCCGGTTATTTTTCAGTTCATTCATAGGCGTACCTTCGTGTCACGTGTAGGGATCGCTTCGATCAGTTTTTTGGTGTAGGGATGCTGAGGATGCAGAAAAATCTCATCGGTATTTCCGGTCTCCACAATTTCCCCCCTCTGCATCACCGCCACCCGGCTGCAGAGTTTGCGTACAACATTCAGGTTGTGGGAGATAAAAAGCATGGAAATCTTCCGCTCAACATTCAGTTTTTTGAGAAGTTCCAGAATCTGTGCCTGGATTGTAACATCCAGGGCTGTGGTGGGTTCATCCAAAAGAAGGAGGGAGGGGGAAGTGACGATGGCCGCGGCGATCATTGCCCGCTGAAGCATTCCTCCGGACAATTCATGGGGATACTTACGGTAAACTTCTTCGGGATCTCTTAATTCCACAGATTCCATGGCGGCGATCACCAGCTCTTTTCTTTCCTTTTGATTCAGGCCGGTATGGATCTGAAGAGATTCTCCCACCTGTTCACCCACCCGCATAAGGGGATCCATGGAACTCATGGGTTCCTGGAAGACAACGCCGATCTTTGCCCCGTGCAGTTTCCTCAGTTCTTTTCTTTTGGCGTGGAGAAGATCCTGGCCGTCAAGAAGGATATCCCCGGAGAAATCGCATTGTTTTCTGGGGAGGAGGCCGGCAATGCTCATGGCGGTTACCGTCTTTCCGCTGCCGCTTTCTCCCACCAGCCCCATGATCTCTCTGTCTTCAATGGTCAATGAGATGCCGCCGACGGCTTCGCGGTTCCGGTTATGAAATTTGACATGAAGGTCTCTGATCTCCAGCATTCTAGATCACCTCCCGGTTCCGGGCCTGAAGACCCTGGCCGATCAGTCCCACTCCGAATACCAGCAGGATGATGGAAAGACCGGTAAAAATGGCATACCAGGGGCATACCTTGAGCATACCCTGGGCTTCGGAAAGCATATATCCCAGGGAAGCATCCGGCGGTGTGACACCGATCCCCAGGAAACTCATGCTGGCTTCCGCAAGCACCGCGTTGTTAAAACCGATGGTGATGGCAGGCAAAAGGACCCGGAGGGTGTTGGGCATCATGTGCACAAAGAGGATTCTGGCATTGCCTGCTCCCATAAGCCGGGCACTGGTTATATAATTCATGTCACGCAGGGAGGCAAAGCAGGTCCTGGTAACCCGGGCAAAACTGGGAATAAATACCAGGCCCAGCGCCAGTACCACGTTGTATTTTTTCCCCGGACCCACCAGGCTGATGATCAGAAGAGCAAGGAGGATGCTGGGAAATGCGGTGAGGGAATCGTTTATGCGCATAAGGACTTCATCAACAGCACCGCCGAAATAGCCGGTCACCGCCCCGACCGTGGTTCCGACGACCGCCCCGATTGTCACGGTGGCCAGGGCGATAAGGAGGGTGGTACCGATTCCTTTCATCACACGGCTTAAGATGTCCCGGCCGAAATTATCCGTTCCGAAAAGATGTCCGGGGCCGGGAGGCTGAAATTTCATATAACGCATGGCGGTCGGAGAACAGGGGGTCCAGAAAAAACCTGCCAGGGCCACGGCCAGGATCATCCCGGTTATGACCAGACCCACCAGTAAATATTTATTTATCTTCGTCTTCATTTATGCTGCCCTCCCAGTCTCAGGCGGGGATCGATATACTGGTTCGCCAGATCCGCCAGGGTACCGGCCAGAACCACCCAGAAGGCCAGGATGACCACGATGGACTGGACCACGGGATAATCCCTGTGGGAAATGGAAAGAACAAGAAAACGTCCCAGTCCGGGGATTCCCATAACCTGCTCCACCACGATGCTCGCGCCCACGATCTCCGCCATGGTCTGCCCCAGGAAGGTGATCACGGAAGTGAGGGAATTCTTCAGAACATGCCTGACCAGAACTGCCTGACGGTCATTTCCCCGGCTGATGGCGGTCCGTACATAAGCCTTGTTCATCTCACTGACAATGGTGCTCCGCATCATGCGGACCGTCATGGCTATCCTGGGGATACTCAGGCAGACCGCCCCAAAGAAAAGGTGAAGAAGAGCTCCTGCCGGATCAATGAACAGATCAGGGAAATCCCCCGGAGTAAAAGCCCGTAAGATGATACCGAAAACCCAGCAGACCAGGATTCCCGTAAAGAAGGGGGGAACGGCCATGCAAAGCTGATTAAAACCGGTGGAGAGCCATTCCATCCCGCCCCCGGTCCACTGATAGGAAAGAATTCCCGTGGGGATGGATACAAGGATGATCAGAAGGAAACTCAGCATGCTCAGCAAAAGGGTAACTCCCAGTTTTGACCCGATCAGGTCCCATACCGGCTGCCGGTAGCTGTAGGAAATCCCCAGATTCCCGGAGAAGAAACCGGTGAGCCAGTCCGTATAGCGGATAAAGAAAGGGCGGTCCAGCCCCATCTCATGCCTCAGCGCCTCCACCTGGGAAGATGGGGCGCTGGTTCCTAACATGTTGCGGGCAGGATCGCCGGAAATCAGTTCAAAAGCCAGAAACGTAAGAAAGGATACAAAGAGCATGGTAACAAGCAGCATCCCGATTCGTTTCAGCACATATTTAGTCATTTCTACTTATTCCTTCCACTGCAGTTTGCTGATATCAAGGACATAGAGAGGATAGAAGGTCAGGCCTTCCAGTCCCTTCCTGAGGGCGACCATATCTGCCATATCCTGCAGGTAGACATTGGCGGCGTTTTCCGTGAGGTTCTTCTCCAGCTGACGGTAGAGATCTGTCTGTTTTTCATCATCGGTCTCTGCCAAAGCCTGCTTTAAGATCTTGTCATAATCCTTGTTGCTGTAGTTGGTGAAATTGTTGTCCACATCGCTGCCGAACCTCTCCAGAAGTTTGCGGGCAGTCATATTGTCACTGGTCAGTCCGGTGACGGTGGACTGGAATTTTCGCTGTGAGTAGACTTTATCCAGCCAGGTGTTCCAGTCAACCGGTTCCACGGAAGCCTCCACACCGATCTCCTTTAGGAGCTCAACGATCACGGTTGCCGTATTCACGTGGGGCGTGTAGTTGCTGGGCACAGTGATGGTCATTTTGAAGCCTTTCTCATAGCCGGCCTCTTTAAGGAGCTCTTTGGCTTTTTTGATGTTTAAGGTATAGTAATCGGTCAGAGATTCATCGTAATACTTGGAGAAGGAGGGGAACATGGAGGTTCCCAGGGGAATGCCGCTGCCGTCAAAGGCCATATCGATCACTGCCTTTTTGTCAATGGCATAGCAGAGCGCCTGACGTACACGGACATCGTCAAAAGGTTTGCTGGCATTGTTGAGGTAGAGCGCCTGCACCAGGTTCATACTGCCTTCCGCAATGTCGAAATCCTTCTCATCCAGCTGGACCGTCTGGTCGGTGGACAGGTGGGCCACCAGGTCCAGGGATCCTCCCTGGAGACCGGTCACAAGCGCCTCCGCCTTTTCCAGGATCTTGAAGGTGACCTTATCGATGGAACCTCCTTCACCCCAGTAATCCGCGAAACGTTCCAGGACCAGGCTGTCCTGCACCTTTCTGGATACAAATTTATAGGGGCCGGTGCCCACCGGAGCCGTCTCCAGCTTGTCATAACCGGAAGGAATAATATAAGCGTTCATCACAAATGCGAGAAACTCGTTGCTGGGTTCGGTGAGGGTGATGGTAAGTTTATTTCCCTCCCCTTTCAGGTCTTTTATGATAGAGAGAGCGGGAAGCTGGGCCGCGGCATCCTTACCGTCCCGTCTGCGGTTGATGGAATAGATCACGTCCTCCATCTCCACGGGATCCCCGTTATGGAAGGTCACCCCCTCCCTGAGGGTAAAGGTATAGGTCAGGCCGTCCTCAGACTTCTCTGCCTGGGAGGCAACGGCAGGGACGATCTCCCCCTCCGGAGTCGGTTTTACCAGACCCTCATAAACATTGAATAAAACTTCCTTGGTTCCTGCCGCTGTCATATA
>CACZOS010000356.1 GCA_902782815.1 uncultured Lachnospiraceae bacterium
GCTTGTTCTTCCGGATGCGGTTCTTTCATTGAAACTTTCGCCAAATCCCTGGATTACTCCGTTGAGGATTTCGCAAAAATCGCCCTCTTTGCCGAATCTCCCATCGACCTGGGTTCCCGCTGTACCGTTTTCATGAATTCCAAGGTAAAACAGGCACAGAAGGAAGGGGCATCCGTGGGGGATATCTCCGCCGGTCTGGCCTACTCCGTCATCCGTAATGCCATCCTGAAGGTGATCAAGCTTACCGATCCCAAACAGCTGGGAAATAAGATCGTTGTCCAGGGCGGAACCTTCTACAATGACGCTGTCCTGAGAAGTTTTGAGAGGATTTCCGGCTGCAAGGCCGTAAGACCGGACATTGCCGGGATCATGGGAGCCTTCGGGGCAGCCCTGATCGCCAGGGAAAGGGCTGACGAGGTGGAAAAGAGCACCATGCTGTCTCTGGATGAGATCATCAATCTGGAGTATACCACCTCAATCCGGCGCTGCCAGTTCTGTAATAACCATTGTCTTCTGACCGTCAATGATTTCGGAAACGGCCGCAATTTCATCACAGGCAACCGGTGCGAACGGGGTCTGGGCATCCAGAAAAAGAAAATAGAGGTTCCCAATCTCTATGACTATAAATATAAGAGAATATTCGGATACAAATCCCTTTCCGAGGAGGAGGCAGTCCGGGGTCTGATCGGTATACCCAGGGTATTGAATATCTATGAGAATTATCCCTTCTGGCATACCTTCTTCACCAGGCTGAAATTCAGGGTGGTAATCTCTCCCAGGTCTTCCAGGAAAATCTATGAGATGGGCATAGAATCCATCCCCAGCGAGTCCGAATGCTACCCCGCCAAGATTGCCCACGGTCACGTCATGTGGCTGATCAATAAAGGGATCAAGGACATATTCTATCCCTGCATTCCTTATGAACAGAATGAAACGGTGGATTCCAACAACCACTACAACTGCCCCATTGTCACTTCCTATGCAGAAAATATCAAAAACAACATGGAAGAGCTGCGGGATCCGCAGATTCATTTCATGAATCCCTTCCTCGCCCTGGATAACAGGGAGGCTTTGAAGATCAGGCTGTTTGATGAGCTTAGTCCTTACTATGATGTGACCAGGGATGAAGTTTCCGAAGCGGTGGATGCAGCCTATGAGGAAGCGGACAGGGTAAGGGCCGATATCCGGACAAAAGGGGAAGAAACCCTGGCCTATCTGGCGGAATCCGGCGGTATGGGAATCGTTCTCTGCGGAAGACCCTACCATGTGGATCCGGAGATCAATCACGGTATACCGGAACTGATCACTTCCTATGGAATCGCCGTATTGAGCGAAGACTCCATCAGCCATCTGGGAAATGTGGAACGTCCCCTCATCGTTTCCGATCAGTGGATGTATCATTCCCGGCTTTATGGCGCGGCAAACTATGCCAAGAAAAACAAACAGCTGGAAGTTATCCAGCTTAACTCCTTCGGATGCGGTCTTGACGCCGTCACCACCGATGCCGTAAACGATATTCTTTCCAATTCCGGCCGGATCTATACCGTACTGAAGATCGATGAGGTAAATAATCTGGGCGCGGCAAGAATCAGGATCCGGTCACTTATCGCAGCAGTCCGGATCAGAAACCGCAGAAACATCGAACCCCATATCGTACCGGCCAACATCGAGAAGGTGGAATTTACCGAGGAGATGCGTAAGGAATACACCATCCTTGTGCCGCAGATGTCTCCCATCCATTTCAATCTTCTGGAACCGGTCTTCCGAAATGCCGGCTACAAAGTGGATGTTCTGCCCCAGATGGGTAAAAAAGCAGTGGACGCGGGTCTCAAATACGTTAACAATGATGCCTGTTATCCCTCCCTGATCGTGGTTGGCCAGATCATGACCGCCCTTACTTCGGGTAAATATGATCTGAACAAGACTGCGGTGATCATTACCCAGACCGGAGGAGGATGCCGGGCCACCAACTATATCGGTTTTATCCGCCGCTGTCTGGCAAAAAACGGTTACGGACACATCCCTGTCATCAGTCTCAGTGTACAGGGTATCGAGAAAAACGAAGGATTTAAATGGACTGTTCCCCTTGTCCACCGTCTGCTGCAGGCAGTGATTTACGGAGATCTTTTCATGCGCTGCCTTTACAGGGTAAGACCCTATGAACAGGTAAAAGGGTCAGCCGATCATCTCC